>NZ_OSDX01000060.1:0-28776 GCF_900382755.1 Vibrio sp. Evd11 | reverse complement strand
ATCCGGACTTTCAGTCCGTAATACTAACCCACCTACTTTAGTAGGTGGTTGTTAAGTGATGCAGTTTCAATAGGTAGCTGTTCCGCTTGGAACATATGGATGTAGTCGTCCGATTGGGATACGTAATTGGTAATAAGTTCCCAATTGGAATCCATTTCATCGACGTTGTGTACAGGGCCGTCGATTTGGTCAGCAAGGTTGTTCACCCGACCATCCCAAAAGAATCGATAGTTAAAGACAGTGTTAAAAACGGTGAGTGAATTTCGCATCCCCGCTCCATTAACGCCAATCGACACAGGAATCACTTCAGCCCCGTTAGTTTGTAAACTATGACAGCTTTCACAGCTGACACTGCGGTTGGACGACAAATTCGGGTCTTTAAATAGTGCCCAACCTATTTTAGCCAATTCATGATCTATTTCGGGCGAGTGAGGAATAGGGAATATTTTTTGGTCTGAAAATGCCGCCTGTTTGGTGTCTTGTGCGTCTAATGTGGAGATGTGGGCTGAAGAATGTGCGTCATCGTGGTCGCTTTCATGACGTTGATTCTCAATGGGTTCAAATGAAGTGTGCATATCTGAAGAGGAGGCGTCATAGACCAGTATGGCGATTAAAACGCAAAGGACAGTTATACTGATTCCTGCTAAATATGGCGTTCTCATAACGTAAGTTCCATCTCAATTCCGATCATTTACCGACTCAAAATCCGTCTGAGCCTACTCATATTACGCATTATTAATATAAACCTAGTGTCATAATGGAAATGTTGCAAGCCCAAGAAATAGAACTTCGTTTGCTAGAAAGGGTTTTGAAAGGGGAGCCTAAGCCTTGGTACTTAGGGTTGTTAGGTACGTTGATCGTTACAAGTATTTGGCTGCTCCAATTGCTTGAAGGACAAAAGACAGAAAAGCCGTGGTAGCGGTTGAGCTATCACGGCTTTGTCTTACTTTTATCAGCGCTAGCTAATAATTATTTAGCTTGTGCAGCTGCCGCTTCTAGTTGCTTTAGTTTACCTTGAAGCATGTAAGCATTTTGGTTGAAGTTACCTGGGTTCAACACTTGGCTTTGCTGCATTGGGTAGTCAGGTAGCGTGTTCATGAACTCTTGCACTTTGCCGCCTACTGGTACGAATAGCCACATATTGTCTGCCATCCAACGTAGGTACATGCCAGATTCATGTGGTGCTTTTTCGAATGGGTCAGCACGTAGGTGTACAACTTGAGGCCAGTTTGGTTGGAAACGCACGGCGTTTGTGATGTTACCGTCCATAACTGCGAATGAGATCTTGAAGTCATTCCAACGTACTGCGTTTAACTCAGCGTTTGCAGAGAAGTAAAGCATGCTGTCACGAGGGCCTTTTTCTTCTTTACCTTCGAAGTAAGGTAGGAAGTTGTAACCATCTAGATGCACACGCCAATTTTTACCGTTGTAAGTCGCACCTTTATCAGAAGCAAGCTTCTCAACCACTTTATCATCACCAGCAGCAGCCATTAGTGTTGGGATCCAATCTTGGTGGCTCATGATGTCGTTGATCTTAGTTCCCGGTTTGATAGTTCCAGGCCAGCGAACTAGCTGAGGAACACGCATACCGCCTTCGTAAGTTGTACCTTTCTCACCGTGGAAGTAAGTTGCACCGCCATCAGGCCAAGATACTGTCTCTGCACCGTTATCGGTAGAGTAGATTACGATAGTGTTATCTGCGATTTTAAGCTCATCAAGCTTGTCTAGAAGGATACCCACTTGGTCATCGTGCTCTAGCATGCCGTCCGCGTAGATGCTGATACCAGATTTACCTTGATACTTCTCTTGTAGACGAGTCCACACGTGCATACGAGTCGTGTTGTGCCAGATGAAGAATGGTTTGTCATCTTTCACTGCTTTTTCCATGAATGCTAGGGATTCTTCTAGGAACTCTTCATCCGCGTGCTCCATACGCTTACGCGTCATAGGGCCTGTATCTTCAATCTTACCGTCAGAAGTCGACTTGATTACACCACGAGGGCCAAAGTTCTTACGAAACTCTGGGTCTTTAGGGTAGTAGTATGTTTCCGGCTCTTCTTCCGCATTTAGGTGATAAAGGTTACCAAAGAACTGGTCGAAACCGTGGTTCGTTGGAAGATGCTTATCTTGGTCACCCATGTGGTTTTTACCGAACTGAGCTGTCATGTAGCCCTGTTCTTTAAGAAGGTCTGCGATAGTTGGAGCCCAATCAGGGATACCGTGGTCCGAACCCGGCATACCGATAGTCAGTAGACCAGTACGGAAAGGTTCTTGACCCGTTAGGAATGCAGCACGACCAGCAGTACACGATTGTTGACCGTAGTGGTCAGTAAATAGTGCGCCTTCGTTAGCAATACGGTCGATGTTAGGTGTTTCGTAACCCATCATACCGTTGTTGTATGCACTGATGTTGAATACACCAATGTCATCACCCCAGATAGCAAGAATGTTTGGTTTTTCTGCTGCTGTTGCCGCTGAAGAAGCTGCTAATAAGCCAACACCTAATGCCAGTTTATTAATTTTAGTACCCATAAGGACTCCGATTCACTTTTAAGATTAATGCGTTAGAACAACGCATCGATGAGCAAATGTTATTCTCAAAATTTCGTTACGTCCTTTTATAGTGCTTATAACCAATCGTTATGAGGTGTAATTAAGTTATTGATTATCTTAGTTTTAGGTTGGTGGTCTGAAGAAACCCTTAGATAACATGTGTGATCCTTATCATGTTTGTTACCGTAAACCTTATAGATGATTTCTGCATCCGTATCTGAATTGAAAATGATAAAAAGATTAATAGCTTAGCGAGCCTCGCGCATGCTCAAGAAATGGACTATACGTTGTAGGGCAGGATGCAAATAACTTAAGAAGAGGTTTCTATGGCAGCGAAATATGGCGTTAAACGTCGTTTAGCGATTTTGGGTACGGCGATGATGGCGGCTTCTACCACCACATTCGCAGCTGAAAAACCGAATATTCTCGTGATTTGGGGGGATGATATTGGGCAGTCTAATGTTAGCGCATACACCTTTGGTTTAATGGGTTACAAAACGCCTAATATTGATAGCATCGCCAAAGAAGGGATGATGTTTACCGATTATTACGCAGAACAATCGTGTACCGCGGGTCGCTCCACCTTTATTACGGGACAAAGCGTATTGCGAACGGGTTTGAGTAAAGTAGGTTTGCCGGGGGCAGACATTGGTTTGCAAGCGGAAGACGCGACAATTGCAGAAATGCTAAAACCCATGGGTTATATGACAGGTCAATTTGGTAAAAACCACCTTGGCGACAAAGATGAATTTCTTCCAACAGCACACGGGTTTGACGAATTTTTTGGCAACCTTTACCACCTGAATGCTGAAGAAGAACCAGAAAATGAAGATTACCCAACTGACCCTGAGTTCCGTAAGAAGTTTGGTCCTCGTGGTGTCATCAAGTCATTTGCTGATGGCAAGATTGAAGATACTGGTCCTTTGACGCGTAAGCGTATGGAAACTGTCGATGAAGAAACACTCGACGCGGCACTTGATTTCATGGATCGCGCAGTGAAAGCGGACAAACCATTCTTCGTTTGGTGGAACGCAACACGTATGCACTTTAGAACGCACGTGAAAGCCGATAGTAAAGGTGTGACCGGTGTCGGTAACTACGCTGATGGTATGGTTGAGCACGATCGACACGTTGGGCAACTATTGAAGCAAGTGGATGAGTTGGGAATCAAAGATAACACGATTGTTTTCTATTCAACGGATAACGGTCCACACATGAACTCTTGGCCTGATGCGGGTACAACCCCGTTCCGTGGCGAGAAAAACACTAACTGGGAAGGCGCATACCGTGTACCTGCAATGGTTCGCTGGCCTGGTAAGATTGAACCAGGAACCGTATCCAACGAAATCATGCACCATATGGACTGGATGCCAACCTTCGTTGCCGCTGCCGGTGATGACCAAATCAAAGAGAAACTACTGAAAGGTCATACTGCGGGTGATAAAACGTTTAAGGTTCACTTAGATGGTTACAACTTCCTTCCTTACCTAACGGGTGAAGAAGAAAAAGGCCGTCGTTCAGAGATCTTCTACTTTACCGATGATGGTGATTTAGCGGCGCTTCGTTACAACCAATGGAAAGCGGTGTTCATGGAGCAACGTGCAACGGGTACCATGCAGATTTGGTCAGAACCGTTCGTGACGTTACGTCTTCCTAAGCTGTTTAACCTGCGTATGGACCCATACGAAAACGCAGATATTACATCGAATACATATTATGATTGGTTGTTAGACCATGCTTATATGTTCGTTCCTGCGCAAGCGTATGTAGGCGAGTTCTTAGAAACGTTTGCCGAATACCCACCACGCCAAAAAGCGGCAAGCTTTAGCTTGGATCAGGTTATGGAAAAACTTCAAGAGAACCATAATAAGTAAACTGTTACACAGTGAAACTGATAACACGAAAGAGCTCCTAGGAGCTCTTTTTTTATGCGCATATCGATGAGTAATCACGAGTCGTGAATATGAGTCACAACTATGGAGCTAACTGCTACTAAATAATTGTAATTCGGTTGTTTTTACGTCTACCTTATTAAGCATATGGATGTATAAAAACAAGGAATGTTATGTCTGCATGGCTGTGCTCACTAGTGAACGGATTGAAACACCAGCGAGCTGCAGTATTATCCGCAATATTGTCTTTACTCAATTTACCGATACTTATGTTACCGATACTGAGTTTCAATGTGTATGCCAATGAACAAGTGTCGTCAGTTGGTTCAAAAGCTTTATTTACAGAATCAGAATCAGCCAACTCTCAAGCTACGTATGTAGGCTCTGAGGCTTGTGTTGATTGTCACAGCGCAGAAGTCGAAGCGTGGCAAGGCTCTCATCATGATATGGCGATGAAGCACGCGACTGATGAATCGGTATTGGGCGACTTCAACGATCAAACCGTTACCCACAAAGGAAAACTCAACCGATTTTTTCGCAAAGGCGATGATTTCTGGGTCAACATCGAAGGGCCAAACGGCCAATATCAAGATTACAAAATCAGCTATACCTTTGCCTTTGAACCACTACAACAGTACATGGTTGAGTTTGAAGATGGTCGTGTACAGTTGATTCCTTTCGCTTGGGATTCTCGCACTGAGGACGAAGGAGGCCAACGCTGGTTTCACCTTTATCCTGATACCACCAACACCGATGAATTTTACTGGACGAACAGTGGCCAAAACTGGAACTTCATGTGTGCCGATTGCCATTCAACGAATCTAGAAAAAAACTATGACAGCGCAAGCAACACCTATAACACTACTTGGTCTGAGATTAATGTCGGTTGTGAAGCCTGTCATGGCCCTGCAAGCGAGCATGTTAAGCAAGCCCAGTTAGCCGAAGCCAAATCAGCAAAAGCCCGCGGCGAAAAGGATGCTCAAGTCTCGGCGCATTATGGCTTTGATCGCGACTTGTCGAAGTCGGTGAAAGAATGGGTCTACCAAGAGGGCAACTCAACCCTACAACCAAAAGACATCATCCATACCAACCAAGTTCAAACCTGTGCTCAATGCCACAGCCGACGTACTCAGTTAAATGAAACGGGTGATCACGTTAACGGGTCTTTCTTTGATAAGTATCGCCTAAGCTTGATTACTCCTGAGCTTTACCATAACGATGGTCAAATCTACGATGAAGATTATGTTTACGGCTCTTTTCTTCAATCGGCGATGGCTGAAAAAGGCGTCACATGTACTAACTGCCACGATCCTCATACCGCAGAATTAAAAATTGCAGAGGAAGCCGTATGTAGTCAATGTCACATTGCTTCCGAATACACGCCTGAAAAGCACACCTTCCACGAGGCGAATACCGAAGCTTCACAATGTACGACTTGTCACATGCCAGAAACGACGTATATGGAGGTCGACCCAAGACGTGACCACAGTTGGCATATCCCACGTCCTGATATTAGCCAACACATTAAGACGCCGAATGTGTGTACTAGCTGCCATGAAGATCAAACCGACCAGTGGGCAGATAAACAAATTGGCGAGTGGTTCCCAGATTCTAAGTATCGTAATCAGCAGCACTTTGCCGTTGCTTTTTACGCGGATTTAATAGGACACAGAGGTGCGGAGGATGCGTTGGCATACTCGGCTCAGGACTCCAGCTTAAGCAATATCATTCGTGCATCTAGCTTAGAACGTTTGGGCGGCAATACGGGTAAGAATACGCTTATCTCGCTAGCAAGAGCGGTGAAACATGATGATGAAATGATCCGTTTGGGCGTTGTGCAAGGCTCGTCTGGTTTCCCGTTCACTGACCGTTGGCAGATTTTAGAGCCGCTGCTGAAAGACCCTGTATTGTCGATTCGTTCAGAAACTGCAGGCGCGCTAGTACGTTACTGGGGAGAAATGAACCCTCTGCAGAAAGATCAAATCAAGCCTGCATTGCAAGAGTACATTGAGATACAACAATTTAATGCCGACAGAGGATTTGGTCGTACTAACCTAGGTAATGTTTACCGAGATTTAGGTCAGCACGACAAAGCGATTGAGTTTTATCTAGGCGCTATCGAGATAGAGCCTTATTTCGAGAACAGTTATGCCAACCTTGCTGACTTGTATCGCGCACTTGGCGACGAGCCAAAAGCATTGGCGACACTGAAACAAGGTATCCAAGCTCAACCAAGTTCGAGTGTGTTGCCATACAGTGCAGGGCTATCAATGTTGCGAGTGAAAGATTACCAGCAAGCGACTAACTACCTAAAACAAGCCGCTGAAACGGCGCAAACCGACTCACAATATTGGTATGTGTACGGCTTGGCTTTAGAGAAATCTGATGTGCTTGCCGCGAGTCAGTCATTGAATAAGGCTTACCAATTCAGTCGTAACCCACAGCATCTGTATGCCCAATGTGAAGTGTTGGCGCGAAACAGTCATAAACCGGGCGCACCAAAGGCGTTTGAGCAATGTATTTCATCATTGAGCAAAGTCGCACCACCGGAGGCAATTCAGCAGTTGAAAGCAAAAGCACTGAGCAAGTAGAAAGCACTTATCGAGCAACAAGTTAAGCTGAAATAGAGCGCCATGATCAACGTGGCGATACGCTTATAAATTTATGGTGCTTATAACTAATAGTTATGGGGTTTGTGAGTAGGATGTACGCAGCCAGATTGAATTAAGGGAAGACCTATGAACCATGCGCAACAAGCAATAAACCAACTGATTGAACAAACAGAGAAAAGTGTTATCGGTCAGAGCCACGTCGTTCGGGCTCTGGTGATAGGGTTATTGACCAATGGCCATGTGCTTCTAGAAGGGCTTCCCGGTACAGCAAAAACGCGTTCGGTGAAATCGTTGGCGAATTTACTGAATACAAGCTTTGGCCGTATTCAGTTTACGCCCGATCTACTGCCATCAGATGTAACGGGTACTGAAGTGTATCAAGAGCTAGATGGTAAACCTCAACTGCATTTCCAACCGGGTCCTATTTTCAATAGCATTGTTCTGGCCGATGAGGTGAACCGTGCTCCAGCGAAGGTGCAAGCAGCACTGCTTGAAGCGATGGCGGAAGGGACGATAACCGTAGGCGGTCAAACTCATATCCTTCCAGACCTGTTCATGGTGTTAGCGACTCAAAACCCAGTTGAACAAGAAGGTACGTATCCACTACCGGAAGCGCAAATGGACCGTTTCATTATGAAGGTGACGGTCGACTACCCAGAGGATGAAGCTGAGCGCGACATCATTCGACTAGTGCGCAGTGAGGAGCTAGGCAGCGAAACGAGCTCAGAGCTAGTCACACCGCAACACATCGAACCTGAATTGGTACTTGAGGCTCGTCGTCAACTCCCAGAAATTGCCGTTTCCGAATTAGTTGAGAACTACATCGTGGCCTTGGTAATGGCAACGCGAAAACCTGAGCGTTATCCAGAATCAGACTTATCGAAATGGATTGAAATTGGTTCAAGTCCTCGTGCTTCTATTTCATTGGATAAATGTGCTCGCGCTTATGCGTGGCTGCAAGGACGTGACCACGTCACGTTAGACGATGTGCGTGCCATGTTGCCAACCGTATTAGGCCACCGATTCTCGTTGTCTTACGATGCATTGGCCGATGGTGTTGACCATCAAAGAGTGGTTGAAGAACTGCTTGATAATGTTGAGATCGGATAACTAGGGGGCGTTATGGCGAAGCCAACACAAGCTCCCAAATCACAAGGCCTTGATCCACGGCTGTATTGTGACTATTCAAGGTTAGTGCGAATTCAGGCTCAAGCTGAGTCTTTCTCTCTGCTACCACATCTAAAAGCGGGCAGCGTACTTTCGGGCAGACATAACTCTCTGTTCCGTGGCCGTGGTTTGAATTTTGAGGAGCTGCGTCACTACCAACTTGGTGATGATATTCGTAACCTCGATTGGAAAGTCACGATGCGAACGGGTAAACCTCATGTTCGCAGCTATACCGAAGAGAAAGACCGAAATGTAATGATCTGTGTTGATCAGCGCAGTTCAATGTTTTTTGCCTCTCAAGACACTATGAAATCCGTTGTCGCTGCCGAAGTGGCGGCATTGTGTGGATGGCGGGTGCTTAAAGACGGTGACCGTGTCGGTTTCGTTTTGGCCTCACATCAAAAACTTTTCCATACTAAAGCACAGCGTTCACAGTCTGATTTACTGGCTCAGTTAAAGCATCTTACCAAAGCTAATCAAAGCTTAGGCGTCAACGTAAGTGATGGCGATAATGTTGGTTTTAACCAGTGGATTGAACTGATCAAACGAATGAGACTCAAGCAATCAACCTTGATATTCATTAGTGACTGGCGAGACTGTCGAGAACAACATCTCGATCGACTAAAGCAGTTACAGCAACACAACGATATCTTGGCCATTATGGTCACCGACCCATTAGAACAGTCATTGCCTCAAGATCTTGCAAGCGCAAACTGGGTGGTGGGTGATGGTCGCTTTCAACTTAATCTGGATAGCCAATCTAAGGTAAACCTCGCAAGTGAAAGCCTTGCCCAAAAAGCGGCACTTCAGAAACAGTCCCTTGCTAAATTAATGGCGATGAAAAACCTCCCTTACATCGAATTAGACACGTCAGGCAATCACATATCGCAGCTGCAAAAGCTAGTGGGAGGGCGCTAAATGGCCGTTGAACATACTCCTCCAAGTACTTACATTCTTCGCGAGTTGCACGATGTCGCCATTCCTGACAGTGTGAGTTGGGCTCCTCAAACGATGGGTTGGAAGATCCTCGGCGTTATTTTGTTATTGGTCGCTACCTATCTGGCTTATCGTTTGGCGCAGAGATGGTGGAACAATCGTTATCGTCAAGAAGCACTGAAAGAACTCATGCTTTTAGATGCAAGAGATAAAAACTCAACCGAACGAACTTTTAAAGTATTGAAAGTGGTACTGCGCTACCTAGACAACAGCAATGCAAAATTGTTTGGTCAAGCCTATGTGAATCGCTTGAACGCTTATCTGCCAGTTGGTGCTAACACTAATACAAGCAGCAGTGCATTTTTTACTGATGAAGTCTCGGGGTTATGGATGCAAAGCCTGATAAACCCTAACGTGCGTTTAACCTTCGAACAACGTTTAGAAGTGATTCAAACCGCGATGATGTGGTTAAAACTTCACAAGCCGAATGTACAAACAAAACCAGATGTACAGGTGACGGTTGAGGAGCAAGACAATGTTTGATGTTTTATCTGCGAACTTTGAATTTGTGCACCCGCTTTGGTTTATGGCGTTACCTCTACCTTTATTGGTCTACTTTGCTGTGCCTGCTTATCGCACCAAGCAAATGGCCATCAAGGTGCCATTCTTCAGCGAGTTGGTTGAAGCGATTGGGGAGGCGCCATCTGAAGGTGCAAGCCAATTAACACCTAGTTGGTGGCAACGAACCACGCTTATTATTACTTGGGGATTAGTGGTGTGTGCGCTAGCGAAACCAACCATTCTTGGTGAGCCACAGGTTCGCGAACAACTAGGTCGTGATGTCATGGTGGTGGTCGATTTATCTGGCTCAATGGCAGAGCAAGACTTTACCTCTAAGCAAGGAGATAAAATCTCTCGCTTAGACGCGACCAAAGAAGTGTTAGCCGACTTTGCAAAAACCAGAAAAGGCGACAGACTCGGTTTGATTCTGTTTGGTGATGCAGCGTTTGTACAAACCCCATTTACGGCAGACCAAGAGGTATGGCTTGAGCTGCTCAACCAAACCGATGTTGCGATGGCGGGTCAAAGTACTCATTTAGGTGATGCAATTGGTTTGGCAATTAAGGTGTTTGAACAAAGCGAGAAGCAGAGCGCTGTAGTTCAAGACTCAAGCATCGATACCAACGCGAAAGAGAAAGTCGTGATTGTGTTAACCGACGGTAATGATACGGGAAGTTTTGTTGAGCCGATTGATGCTGCAAAAGTTGCTAAAGCGAAAGACGTTCGTATACACGTTATCGCGATGGGCGATCCGCAAACTGTGGGTGAAGTGGCTTTGGATATGGAAACCATCAAGCGTGTGGCTCTAGAATCCGGCGGCGAAGCCTTTGAAGCACTTAACCGCGACGAACTGACCAAAGCCTACGCTCAAATCGGTGAACTAGAACCTCAGTTGTACGAAAGCACCACTTTTCGCCCTAAACAGGGGCTGCACCATTATCTGATGGCGATTGTCGTTGTGATGTATTTGACTGCCTTTAGTTTTGCGACGATACGCCGAAGATCGTTTTTGGCCTCTAAAATTAACAAATTGAAAGGAGAGGACGATGCCTGATTCTCTCACTCTGCAACAGTTCTTTACCCAGTTTCACTTCATTCGACCATTGTGGTTGTTGGCCTTTATTCCGATGTTTTTCCTGTTATGGGTTCGTTGGAGAGAAGAGACCAAGCCAACGTGGAGAGACATTCTACCTGCGCACTTACGTAATGCATTGACGATTGGCGAAACAGGCTGGCGTAAGCAGTTACCATTGAAGCTATTGGTGGTGATTGTGACTATCGCCATCGTCATCTGCTCGGGTCCAACATGGCAGCGTGAGGCTTCGCCTTTTGGTGAAGACAAAGCGTCGATGTTGGTTGTGCTTGATAACAGTGAATCCATGCTCGCTAAAGACTTACCACCGAGTCGCTTGGAACGATCTAAGCAGAAAATTAGAGACTTATTAGCAGCTCGGAAAGGCGGTAACACGGGCTTAGTGGTTTATGCAGGCAGCGCGCACGTGGCGATGCCCGTGACGCAAGACAGCAAGGTATTTGAACCGTTTCTTGCGGCTATTACACCTGACATTATGCCGGTTTCAGGTAAATCAGCGGAAGAAGCGTTACCACTGATCAATCAACAACTATCTGGAGAATTAGGCTCTTCGGTGCTGTTAGTATCAGATGGTGTAAACCCAAGTACCATAAGAGCGTACGAGAGCTTCTTTAACGACAATCCATATCAGTTGCTCATCCTAGCAGCAGGAAACAGTAATGTGGTCAGCGATAACCCTGTCGACCTAGACTCACTGCGTAACTTAGCGAGCAAGACTGGTGGACGAGTGGTTGAGGTGACCGTTGATGATTCTGATATCCAGCAACTAAACCGGGCTGTTGAGAGAAACATGCAGCTCAACGGCGAATCTTCTATGCCTTGGAAAGACATGGGCTATGGTCTGCTCATTCCAATGGCGATTATCATGTTGTTGTGGTTCAGAAAAGGGTGGTTAGTGCAGTGGTGTGTGGTTGGCGTTCTGATCACGGGCGGCGTGTATTCTCCGAACACTTTGGCGAAAACAGTCAACTTAACCGCTGAGAAACCACTCGTGGTGGAGTCTGTCACCGCTTGGGAGAAAACAGCTCAATGGTGGTGGGACTTATGGCTAACGCCTGACCAACAAGGTCAACGCCTGTTGAATCAGAAAGAATATCTTCAAGCTGCCAAGCACTTTAAAGATCCAATGAGAAAAGGTGTTGCTTATTATTATGCTCGTGATTTTAAGTTGGCACATAGTGCGTTCTTACAAACGAAAACCGATTTTGGTTTGTATAACGCTGCGAGTGCATTAGCCCGTCAACGTGAATACCTTGCCGCACGAGACTTATTGAAAGCACTGAGTGAAAAGCCAAACCTTTCACCACAACTAAGACCTGACGTTGAGCATAACTTAGCGGTAATTGGCGGTATTGTCGAAGAGGTCAATCGCACCAGCGAAAGCCAATCAGGCACTACAGATGGTCCTGAGGAATCATTAGAATTAGATGACGATCAGCCACGCACTGGCGATGGTGCAGAAGAAGAAACGGTCGCAGAACTCATGCTTAAGGAAACACTCAACGCTAACGAAATTTTGGGTAGCCAAGAGCTGGCAGACAAGTGGTTAAAACGAGTAGAGGCGGATCCCAAGTTATTCTTGAAGTCCAAATTTCAAATTCAGCTACGAGAACCTGCGCCTTCGATCGAGCCGTCGTTAAAACAGGAACAGTCGCTAAAACAGGAGCAAGCACAATGAGTCGTTATGATTTAGCTCTTGAAGTGGTTCAAGCAAAGCCAGGGCGTTCAGAGTCCTTTAAATTAGTGAAGACCTTGCTAATGTCGATGATTCTCTTGATTAGCACTGTTTTCTCTACGCTTGCTTCTGCGGTCGATATCTTCGATCTGCAAAAAAATGGTGACGTTGAGCTTATCGCTTGGGTAGGGGAAAAGCCGAAATCAGGCGATAGGGTAACGCCGCTTAAAGTTAGCGTTAATGAACAAGTGATCTTGAATATTGAGGTGGCGACGCCGCGTTGGTTTACGGGTGGAACTCGCATTGGTGGTATTGAAATCCCGAACGTGATTGCTAAACAACGTAATCAACTCGCGACGAATTATACTGAAAGAGTGGGTAGCATAACCTGGTCGCGCCAGCGTTGGGAAGTGACACTCTACCCAATGACCTCAGGCGAGTTTGTGATTCCAACCTTGCCGGTTCGTGTACAAGTTTCTGCTCCTGATGGTTCAAACGTTGGCGGTACGCTTGCCACGCAGTCGATTAAGTTTGAAGCCTCATTACCGTCTGGTCTGTTAAGCGATGAATCACCTTGGTTTTCTGCGACAAACGTGGATGTTGAGCAGCAATGGCAACGTTCGAGCGAGGACTTAAAAGTGGGTGATGCGGTTACTCGAACTGTGACGATCAAAGCGAAGGACAGTTTGTCGGTGTTACTTCCCAATGTGTTGACCAATGAATCCACTCAACAATATCAAGCCTACCCGCAACCTAATCGTTTAGATGACACACAAGAACGTGGTGACTACCGTTCTAGCCGAATTGAAGAGACGGTCTATGTGATTCAACAAGGTGGCGAATTTACGTTGCCAGAGTTTTCATTCCAGTGGTGGGATAGCAAAAACCAGCGGCTTGAAAGCGTGGTGATACAAGGCGAAGTGTTTGAAGCAAAACACACACTCCAATCTTTCATCAAGGCTTACATGTCGGTCTTTATCAGCATTGGTTTGGTAATGACGTTATGTGTTGTGCTATTGGTTTCTTTGAAGCGTTTTTATAAAAACCGCCCTGCACCAAGTTGGTTGGCGTTACGTCGTTTACTAAAGCAAGGTAATTGGTCTGCATTGAGAACCTTTATTTACCGTCAATTACGCAGTGAAACCACTCAACTCGAACTAAATAAAGCGAGCTCTCAAAAGCGTTGGGTGGAAGACAGCGAGGCGCTTCAACAAGGGCGTGAAGATAAAAAGGTATTTATTCGTTTGTGGAAAGGTCTACGCATCCTACCAAGTGACCAATCTATGTCGCTTGACGGGGGAACTGGCAAGGTGAATTCGCGTTCAATTATTGGTCGCTTGAAAGTTCCTAAAGCCTTGCCAGACTTAAAAGATAGAACTAAGTAGCAAACTTAAGTCATTCGCATCGAACATAATCGGCAGGTTCTCTAATATGGAGAGCCTGCTTCTTTACTACGGAACTGTATGAAAAGTACTGAACTCAATTTAATTCCTATTTTTGTCGCTATTTATGAAGAGCAGAACTTATCTAGAGCTGCTAATCGTATGGACATTAGCCAACCAGCGGTAAGCAAAGCGCTTGCTAGGCTTCGTGATATTTATGACGAGCCATTGTTTCACCGAACAACATCAGGGGTTGAGCCTACGACCTTTGCCATTGATATCTATCCGGCAATGGCCGCTGCGCTAAAGAATTTTACTTCTACATTGTCGGCTTCAAGAGATTTTGACCCTAAAACATCAAATCGTATTTTCTCTATTGCTTGTGTCTCCCCGGCAAGTTACGAAATGATGCCAAAAGTAATGCAACTTATTAGTCAAGTCGCTCCTAACATAGCTTTGGAAGTTCACCCTTTATTTACCGAAGATTACGAATCGGATCTTAGGCTACAAAGACATGATGTGATCATTGATATGACTCCAAAGGAAAGAACGACCCTTAAACACGAAGTGATCTCACATGAAGAACTGGTTGTCGTGTGTAGAGCCGATCATCCCACAGTTGGTGACACTATCGATATGGAGCAATTTTTGGCTCATGAACATGTAGTGGTTTCTCGCTGGCACGCTCGTAAGAGTTTGTTGAGCTCTGAGCATTTCAGGGACTTAGAAAAGCGCAAAATCGTTTATCGAGCGGCGGGTGTCGTTGAAATGTTTCCGGTCATAGAAGGTTCTGATTGTCTTGGCATGCTTCCTATGTCGTCAGTGCGATGTTTTTCTGAAAAGTACAATGTAAAAACACTGCCTTTGCCTTTCGAGTTAGAAAATCTAGATATGTGCATGATCTGGCATCCGAGTCGAACCAATGAACCGAGTCATAAATGGTTGAGGTCCAAGATCAAAGCGGCCGCAAAAGAGTTATCAAGTTGAAATCATAGGGAGCATCGCCATGCAAAGCGTTCGTGCGATTTTTAACGGAAAGAAAGCCAATACTCCAGAACTAAGGCAAGCGGTTTTTGCTGCAAGGGAGCGGGATATTGACCTGCAAGTTAGAGTTACCTGGGAGTCATCAGATATGTTTCGCTTGGTGAGCGAAGCGATATGCGATGGTGTAAAACGACTGATTGTGGCTGGTGGCGATGGAACGGTAAATGAAGCCGTCAATGCGCTCAACCAATTTAGTGCCAGTGAAAGGCCACAGCTTGCGATCATTCCAATGGGAACTGCGAACGACTTTGCTACCGCAGCAGGTATTCCGAGCGATATTACCGGTGCTTTTACGCTCGCGTTGGAAGGGAACGCGCTTGCGGTAGACTGCGTTCGTGCGAATGATCGTTATTTCATGAACGTTGCTGCGGCTGGCTTTGGCGCGGAAGTGACAGCTGGAACGCCCGTTGAACTTAAGGACTTTCTTGGCGGTGGTGCGTACACGCTGACAGGTGTGGTTAAGGCGTTAGGTTTTAAACCTTACAGTGGTACACTAACTATAGATAAAGGCAGTTTTACTGGTGAGATCTTGGTCGGTGCTTTTTGTAATGGCCGCTTGGCAGGTGGTGGACAAGAGCTCGCACCTAATGCATTAATTGACGATGGCTTGATGGATCTTACTTTAGTTAAAGCCTTCGTTGCTTCTGACTTGCCAAAAGTTATCGAAGAGCTTAAACATCCTGCCGATGACGGAAAATACATTGTTCGCACTCAAGCTCGTTGGTTAGAGGTGGATTTCCCTCAGGCACTGCCGATTAACCTTGATGGCGAGCCTTATCGTTCTAACCAAATCCGCTTTGAGGTTATGCCATCAAGCATCAGCTTGGTGCTGCCCGAAGGCAGCGCTTGTTTAGTCAAAAATCAGTGAAGGAACTTAACAAACTGAAACGGTTTAATTTAAGTTATTTGATTTAAGTTACTCAGTTTTAAGTAATAGGCATTAAGCCTCTTTTGGACTCCGTTCTGAGTTAAGCAAGAAGTAAGACACCCAATCATCAATAGGCAGAGGTCGCGCAAAGAAATAGCCTTGAGCGTATTTACAACCGATCTGGCGCAGAGTCGTTACATGATTCTGGGTTTCGAGGCCTTCTGCAATTACTGAGAAATCGAGTATTTGCGCGAGCTTGAGTACCGCGCACGTGATCTCGTAATCTACTTTTGACGAGTTGATATCTTCAATAAAGCTTCGATCTAGTTTCACGCAATCGGCGGACAGATTCTTCAACACCGACAGGGAAGAATAACCCGTTCCAAAATCATCGATAGCGATCTTGTAACCCTTAGAATGAAGTACCTCTATAGTCCTTGAACAAGTCTCGAAGTCTCGCATCATATCCCTTTCAGTTATCTCCAGTAGCAGTTGATGAGGCTGACAATCGGTTTCGTCGAGTATCACTTGCAGCTGCTCAGCAAGGTCGGTCATGTAGAACATTCTGGCAGAGAAGTTGATGGAGAAAATCACCCCTTGAAGGTCTAAGCCCGCGCGCTGCCATTCGGTGATCAGGTTGGCGACTTTCTTAAACACCCACTTATCAATGTCGATGATTAAGTCACTTCTCTCGGCGACTTCAAGAAAATCAACCGGTGGTAGTAGCCCTAACTTGGGATGTCTCCATCGAATCAAAGCTTCAGCTCCAATGATGTCTTGGGAATTCAAATCCACCTTAGGCTGGAAGTAGACTTCCAGTTCGTCATTGGCGATGGCTTGATGAAGCCCCATATTGGTTTCGATTAAGTCATTGACCGCATGGGTCATCTCGTCAGCATAAACTCGGTATTGGTCTCTACCATTACGTTTGGCGTGATACATGGCGGTATCTGCGTTTCGAATTAAGGTTTCACGATCCAAACCGTGAGTCGGGTATTCACACACGCCGATACTCGCTGATACAAAGATAGAGTTGTCATCAATGTAATAGGGTTTTCTCAATGCTTGGTTCAAGCGATCAGCGATTGGCTCGCCCTCATCCAAACCAACGTTTGAATACATGACCAAGAATTCATCTCCGCCCATTCTAGCCACAAAGCCTTTGTCTCCGACTAGGTTACTCAGAATGTCAGAGACATTAACTAATAGGTTGTCGCCTGGTGCATGTCCTAAAGAGTCATTGATGGTCTTAAATTCGTCAATATCGAGATAAAACAATAAGAAAGGTGCGTTGTTCTCACTCGAACGCTCGATTTCTTTGTCTAACTGCTTGGTTGCTAATAGTCGATTCGCTAAATTGGTCAGCGGATCATGATGGGCAAGGAAGTCGAAGTTCTTCTTCTCCTCCGTGAGGTCTAAATAGGCTTCAGACAGTCTCGATGCCATGTTGTTATAGGCTTTTTCTAAGTGAGACCATTCGTCATTTCTGCCCAAGTTGATTGGGTTTTTGAGGCTACCGGATTCCAAACGGTTGAAGCCATGCCTAAGAGCATTAAGGGGCTGTCTAATGTGGTGTCTAACCACGTGGTTGACCAACAGCATCGACAATATAATCGCAAAAAAGCTCATGATAATGGCGTTCAACCTTGATAAACCGATCTCTTTTTCAAGTTGGTCGGTTAACTCTAAGGCTTGGGTTTGGACACGTAACTCGGTGTTTTCTACCATCTCTAACAAGTCACTTTGTGCTGCTAAGAGTGATGCCATCACTAACCAACGCTGTTCGAGATTAGCGCGAATACGTTTCAAAGCGGCATTGTATCGTTTAACCGTTCGGCTGATTCGCTTCTTCTCTGTGATAACCGCGGGTGTTTCGATATCGACGTTTTCTAAGTGAAGCAAAAAGATATCGAGTTCTTTCTCGACTTCGATAAGCAGTACTTTTTCGGTTTCTGGAGTGATACGACTGTGTATGTCGCCTACCATTTTTCCTGAAGTTAGAAAAGACTCTCTCAACATGTTGATAAGGTCTAATTCATTGTTATAACGGATAAAGTTAGGTTGGTCCAAGTGCCTAAGTTTACTATCGGCTATCGCAAATTCGAGCTGATTCAGTTGATCGGCTAAGGCTGCATCGATTTGATTTGTTTGCTTAAAGATTCTATTCAGTGCCAGTGAGCTGCCCAAGAATCGGTGGAAGTTATTAATAAAGGCATCAATCTTTTGCGAGAACCCTTCATTGGTCGACAAATCTCTTAGGCGTTGGAGCTGAAAATCCACGTTAAACGCTTCTTCAGACAAGGTGGTTTCGCTGAACAAGAAGGTTTGTTCAAGCAGTTTCACTCGAGACGTCAAAGTGAACACTCGGCGGCTGATCTCGGAGTTCACTATTAACTCTGAAACGTGTGTAGAGGTTTCGGTTTTGAGCGTCGACTCTACGTAATAGAGCGACCGAATCACCATGATGACGGCGAGGCTGACGATCAATAACGATAAAAGGTTCGAAATAATGAGTCGTTGGGTGATGTTTATCTGACGTAATTTCATTGTGGCTTCCAAATTCTCAGATACGCTTCACGGTAACCGTTTTTAGGGTCGTAAATACCTTTGTCTTCTTGGCTTATTAGCTCTTCAACATTATCAGGCGTGACGAGATGAACAGGGGCAGAGTAGCCACTCGGTGGCATGTCGTTAAACGCTCGGTTGAGCTCGTCGACAATTTGCCAGCCTTGTAAATAAAGAGGTTCAGGGACAGTAGCCAATTGGAACTGGCCGCTGTTAATTCGTTTGTATGCCGCTTTACTTCCGTCACCTGCGGAAATGTTTTGTGGAATCAGTCTGAACTCTTCGAGATTGGACTCTAGAGAAGGGATAGCGTAATCAATGTATAGATCGTTAATTGCTAGTATATGCGTGATTTTTTCGTCGTATTTCTTCTCTAGCATTTTTAATGTCGCAGGCATCTGTTCGGCAATTTTTTCTAGCGGCAGGTAGTTCAGCTCAAGAACATCGCACGTGTTACAACGTTTAATCGTGTTGACCATAGCGTTGGCTTTGATCATCGCTATTTCATAATTAGGGTCGGTGAACACCACGGTTTTGGCGCGGCCATTTGAGTTGACTATAGCGAGTAGGGCCGCTATTTCGGCCACATCAAGAGGGTCGGTGGTTATATTGGTGTATAAACCAATCTCTGGATTACCGCCGACCAGCTCAGTGGCGTGCCAACCAATAACAACGATCCCTAGATCTTCGGCTTTTCTCAAAATGGTTTTGTGTCGAACTGCGTCGATACCGCCCAAAACAATGGCATCGGGTTCAAAGCCAATCGCTTTTCTGATCGCCGCACCTTGGCGCACTTCCGATCCCAAACCATCAATGAACCTCAGGTGCCAATTAATGTTTGAAATGGCTTCAGATATGCCTCTACCCACCCCATAAACGCCACCATTACGTAAATCGGACGCAACGAAAATAACGTTTTTTTCATGACGCACTGCTGGGCCTTGCATTGGGCCATCCCACGTTCGCTGGTTAGAAACCGCTCGCATCACTTTTTCTTCGGCATATTGGAAGAAATCGTCTTCATGATTACCCGCAAAACTCTGAGAGCAGCAAGTAGCAGCGAGCAACAAACTCGCAAAATTTAATCTCTTATTCATATGACCTATAAAACGCTTTAACTTATAATCGCCCTATATTTATAATATTGTTAATAAACATTCAAACATTTGGTAACAGTTATGCCGGGTCAAATTTGTAAAAATGCTCTATTTATCTCACTAACAGCGTGTTTTTGCCTCCCTTTGTACGTCAATGCTGATGGGGTAAGGTCGGAGACTGATGTAAAGAAACTTGAAAAATTTCAAGAGACTGTAAGTGGCGAGCCAGTTTTATTTGCTCCGATGTCGTTAGAAAAACCGGTAAGAATTGCGTTAATTTATCCGAGTGCAGATATTTCTGACTTTTGGACAAGAAATTACACCGCATTGAAGGAAAGACTCATCGCTTTGGAGTTACCTTTTGAGATCAGTGAGTTTACCTCTAGGCAAATTGAGCACTCATTACAAACCCAATACACCGAGCAAGTCCTGAACTCTGAGACGCCATATGATTTCGTCATTTTTGGTCCATCTGAACTAGGTATCCAGGCTGGTAACATCCAAAAACTGTCTGCTTCAAAAGATTTCAAAACCTTCATCTGGGCGTTTCACACACCTAATGAGCAATGGAAACACCAACCAGACAGTTGGTTCGATTTTTCAAGTGCGATGGGGGCTGAGGTTCTATGTGAGCATGTTGTCAAAGAGCTGGGAAATGACGTCGAATTTTCAGCGAATCGAGGAATCCCTGGGATAACAGATACTCAACGCTCACAAGGTTTCATTGATTGTGTAGAAGAGAAAGGCGACTGGTTAACTGTGTATGAACACTTTGGGCAATATCAGAAGATAGGCGGAGCCGATGGGATTCGCTTGGTGCTCGGTAACTTTCCGGAAGTAACCATGGTCCATAATGCCAATACTGCGATGACCATGGGAGCTGTGGACGCATTAAACAAGGCTGACATGTTGTCTGAAGTCTATGTCACGGGGTGGGGCGGTACTGCGAAAGAGATAGAAAAGATTCGTTCCGATGAGTTGGATGCGACGCCTATGCGAATGAGTGACGACCTTGGTGTGGCTACGGCTGAAGCGATTAAGTTTCATTTGGAAGAGCGAGAGGCAGAAGTCCCGTTGGTTTATTTGGGCCGCATCACTGTTGTGCACAACAAGATGAACGACGACCAATTAAATCAACTTACGAGAGAAGCGTTTCGTTATTCCGGTAAAAATTAAATCACTTTAGGGCAACTCATCATACTTCGATAAAAAAGCCGCTTACCCATCACAGGCAAGCGGTTTTTTAGGAAAGAACCATACATCGTTTACTCGATTAGAGAACGAATACTGCTAGTCAGCGATTTCTTTCAATACCTCTCCAATCGAACCACTTGGTTGAGTGATCCCAAGTTTGTTTGAAAGTGTTGGTGCTATGTCGTATGGCGTCACTGCGCGCGATACTTTCTGAGCTTCAACGTCATAACCTGCGAAGATCACTGGCACATGTGTGTCGTACTTCCACGGAGAACCATGAGTCGAGGCAATTTGCAGACCTTCCATATCGTTAATGTAGCTACGCGGTGCAAATACCACGTACACGTCACCAGAACGAGCAGGGTGGTAGTTGTTCTTGATGAGCTGCATTACATGTGTATCCGGTACTCGGTTCGTCGCAATATCGCTGCTTGATACAGCAAACGCAACGCCTTTCACTTTTGCAATTTCATCGGCTATCGCTTCTTGCACTTTAGCCAGATCAAGCTTCTTCTCTGCGATCAAATCATGATTCAAGTAGATGTAAGGTTGCGCATATAAACGAATAGCGTCTTTAGTTAGACCAAATTCGTCCTTCAACCGTTTCTCTACACCACTAGAGAGTAGTGTGTCTTTATTGAAGTATTGAGCCTGATTGAAGCCAAGCGCGTTTGCCGCAGGTGAAGATTCAGGGACACCGTGGTCGGCAGACAGCACAATTAACGTGTTTTCTAGCCCGACTTGGTTATCAACGGTTTTGAAAAGCTTAGCGAGAGTCTTATCAAGTCGGATAAGGTTGTCTTCAGTTTCTAGGCTTTCCGGGCCGTAAAGGTGTACTACGTAGTCGTTTGAAGAGAAACTCACAGACAGATAGTCGGTCACGTCGCCTTGGCCAAGCTTCTCTTGCATTAATAAGGTGCTAGCGAAGTTTTCCGTGATCTCATCACCAGCAGGGCTCACGGTGAGCGTTGTGCTGTAGTACTTGTAACTCGCAGGGCCATAAGGGTGAGGGAAGGTGCGTTGGAAATCACCGAGTTTCACTTTGTGTTCAGTATCGTGTTCTTGCAACGTGTACTTATCACGCGGTAATGAGAGCTCCCACTTCTGTTTGGAATACTGAGCAGCAATCGCTTTTTCGTTCCAGCGTGATACCCAAGCTGGATATTCGTCGTAGTAATAGTTACTCGTTACAAATTCAGATTGTGCTTTGGAGAACCAGAAGGCTTTACCGCTGTGTCCTGCTAATGAGATTGCGCCGCGGTCTTTCACAGACACACCGAACACTTTTGAGTTTCCACTATTGGAAATCGTTAGCTCGTCACCAAATGTGGTGGAGAGAATTGGTTCAGGGGAGCGACCATCGCCCTGTGCTGTCTTCTGCGTTGGGTCGATCTCTGTCGCTTTGTCGACGCCCGCACCCGAGGTTAGCATTTCATAGTTGCCATCCTCTACGTTATACACCAAACGTTCTTCGCTACGATCATACCAAACGTTACCCACCATGCCGTGTACGCTCGGTGGAGCACCGGTTGCAAGCGATACATGTCCCACAATCGTTTCCGTGTTGCCATGTTGGTAGTTCGCGTTTGTGTAGTAAGTACCGTCATCCATCAGATAGCGGAAACCACCTTCACCGAAGTTGTGTTTATATCGTTCAATAAGGTCGGCACGAAGGCCATCTACCGTGATTTGGAGGACTAGATTGGGCTTATCTGCGGCAGAGGCAGGCAAAGCACAGAGTAAAGCGAGTGCTAGCCCCGAAAGCTTAGTGTATTGCATAAAGTGTCCTTATTGAGTGTGACCGTAGCGTTCTAACGTTTGGATGATGTGATTTTGTTTTGATTCTTGGTTTAAAGAGGCACCTCATGTGCCCCTTTAATTTGCTCGCTCATTCTATTAGTGAGCTGGTATGTATCATTGATTTAGTCTGCATCTTTAACTAAACGCAAACCCATATCTGACATAGTGATCGATTGGCTTGCGAAGTCACGACGGTAACTTTCAGATTCATTTTCGTCGTAAGCAAAGCTACCACCGCGCACCGATTTGTGTGATAAGCCGATGTCACTGTGTTTTGCGTTATTTGGATTATCTGTTGGGCCGAATCGGTAGAAGGTGTCATCAAAAGCATCAATAACAAACTCGCCCACGTTTCCTGTCATATCATATAAGCCTAGTTCATTTGGCTTCTTTAGCCCGACTGGATGTGCGCTATTTTTTGAATTTGCTGAGTACCACGCAACATCATCTAAGTTATTGGAACCACTGTAAGTATAGCCTTTGCTTTTGTTGCCACCTTTCGCTGCAAATTCCCATTCCGCTTCAGTCGGCAGACGGTATTCTTCGCCAGTAAGTTCGTTCAATTGTTCAACAAAATAGTTCGCTTGTTGCCAGCTTAGGTTATTGACCGGAACTTGCGGGTTTTGGAAATAACTGAGAGATGAACCCATCACTGATTCGAACAATTCTTGAGTCACCTCAAACTTCGCGATGTAGAAACTATCTACAGTTATATCTCGTGCAGGTCGCTCGGCTTTGCTTGCTTCAGGGAGGTTTGAACCCATGGTGAATGTACCGCCTTCAACCAACACCATCTCTTGGTCGATTTGTTGGGCGATAGGGTGTGTAGGCACGCTTGCACAGCCGCTCAGGAAAATAGTCATGGTGACGCTGCTAACCGCTGCTAAATGTTTGTAATTGAAAAATTTCATCACGTGCCTCAAATGTTCGAAATAGGCTGTGATTCTAACGTTTAAGGTCATTCCTATTGGTTATAAAGGGTATAACATGCCACTGACTTTATTAGGAATTATGATGGGAACAAGATAATAAGATAGGTAGGTAAATCATGCACATTACTCAAGGCCCACAATATAACGGTAAAGCGTCTAAGCGCTTGCATGTTATGGCTAAACCGATTGGCGCAGCGTGTAACATTGACTGTAAATATTGTTATTACCTAAGTAAGCAAGATTTGTTGGAGTACAAGAAAGGCAGTTCTCCAAGAATGGATGATGAAACGTTAGAGACTTACATCCGACAATACATCGAAGGTCAAAATACCCCTGAAATCATCTTCTCATGGCAGGGCGGTGAACCGACCATGCTGGGGTTAGCGTATTTCGAACGTGTGGTTGAACTACAGAAAAAGTATCAGCCTGAGGGTGTGTTGATTTCAAACGACCTACAAACCAACGGCACTCTACTCAATGACGATTGGGGTCGCTTCTTAGTAAAGAATAACTTCCTGATTGGTTTGAGTATTGATGGCCCTGAAATGCTGCACAATGCGTATCGTGTCAATCGAGCGGGTCGTGGCACCTTCAAACAAGTAATGGCAGCTGTTGAGTTGCTGCACAAACACCAAGTGAAATTCACCACCCTGACCTGCGTGAATAACCTCACTAGCCAAAATGCGTTGGAAGTGTATCGTTTCCTTCGCGATGTGGTGAAGTCTCCACAAATGCAGTTTATTCCTATCGTTGAGCAGAAAACCTTTAGAACCGTTGCGCCACAAACGTCTCAAGTGAGTGAGCAACTTAAGCAAGGTGACAAGCGTTTGATCCCTGGCCATAAAGATTCGATCATGGAATCTTGGTGTGTGTCTGATTTGGCTTGGGGTAACTTCCTGATCTCTGTGTTTGACGAGTGGGCGAAGAACGACATCGGTAAAGTGTTCGTTCAGTATTTTGAAGCGAGTTTAGAAACGTGGATTGGTCGTCCGAACCCGCTTTGCACCTTGAATGAGATTTGCGGTAAAGGTTTAGCGATGGAGCCAAACGGCGACGTATTTTCTTGTGACCATTATGTCTACCCTGAATATAAAATTGGCAACATCCACCACGAGAAGCTTGATGATCTCGCATACAGCGCACCACAACAGAAATTTGGTTTCGCTAAATCACGCACGCTGACCAGTCAATGTCAGCAATGTGACTACAAGTTTGCGTGTCATGGCGAGTGTCCTAAGAACCGCTTTATCAAAACTCGTGCTGGTGAGCCGGGTCTGAACTATTTGTGTGCAGGTTGGCACAAATTCTTTTCCCACGTTGATAAGTCGATGGCTTACGTCGCACGTGCAATGGGGCACCCTGTGGCTCATGGCAAATTCAGTGACTCAGTATTGATGGCGCATCGTGCAAAACGGGCGCAACAAGCTACGTTCGAGACCAAGTTCTAACTCAGCGTCTAGGTTTATAGAGCCTAACGAATTTTAATTAAATACGTGTCTAAGGACAGGCTAAGTTTCTCTAGTTTAAGGTAATACTATGATGAAGAAGAGTTTAGCGACTGCGGTTGCTTTATTGGTTTCAACGTCCGCATTGATTTCAACGTCGGCTATGGCAGCCAATAGCGTTCAACAAACCGTTGATGCACCAGCGCAAAATATCAATCAAGTGCTTGAAATGACGGACACTCAACTCCGTATTCAACAATTGTCTTACATGGCACAGGATCAGAATCAATCGATCGAGAAACGTACTGGTGCATTGCAAGAACTTGCGAAATACCCAAGCCAGAATACGCTGGTGGCGGTTGCTAGGGGCTTAAAAGATCAAAACCCTGAAGTTCGTGAAGCGGCAGTGATCGGTTCTGAACCTTACCAACTTGAGCATCGCTGGGCATTGGTGTCGCCACTGTTAAAAGACACGGATACCATGGTTCGTCACACGGCAACGTCAAATCTGATTCGTGACTTTAATGTTCTAGATGACCAACAAAAAGCACAAATTGAACCACCAGTACAAGAGTTGATTAGCTTCTTGGAAACGCAAGAATCTGAAAAATTTCAACTGTTGTTTGCTGATGTGCTTCGCTGGCACAACGAGTGGGATAAGGCGGAAACGGTTTATCTAGAGCTCATCAAAACTCATCCCAAAGAGCCACAAGTTTGGCTGAGCTATGCTGATAACTTCCGATCACAGAGCAAAGACCAACAAGCGGTTGAAGTGCTAGATCGCGGTTTGAAGAACGTGCCAGACAATGCAGCGATGCATTATTCTAAATCTTTGACACTGGTTCGTCTTGAAGACAAGAGTGCTGCGGCAAATGAGATTGAAGTGGCAGCAGAACTTGCGAAAGATAACAGCTACTACTGGTACTTAAATGGAGTATTGCAAGAAGAGTTGAATATCGATAAGTCGACTAAATCTTTCGAGAAAGCGTATTTGATCTCTGGGTCACCAGAGCAGCTATACGCAGTATGTGACATCTACGTACGTTACGGTAATGAAAAAACGGATGAATGCTTGGCAGAGCTTTCAAAAGTGGCACCGGGTTACGTGATTGATCAGCTGAAAGAGAAGCGAGTAGCGCCAAGCTCATAATGTTTTGGGTGATCATAATATTATGAGCTCTCAATGTGTAAGTACTTTTTTTTGACGGGACAAAGTGTGACATTAAAAAAGGCGCTGAACTTATTAAGTTCAGCGCCTTTTTGTTAGGGCATTTTATATCTAAATTAACATGTCTCTTTTAATGAGAATTATGCTGCCATTGGTACTAGAACAAGCGTACCGAAGATAACCGTGATAAGACCACAGATTACTGGGACAGATGTACGTTTTACGACTTCAAATGGGCTGATTTTACCCATACCTGATGTCGCTACAATTACACCAGATACTGGCGAGATGGTACGACCTAGGTTCGACGCTTGAAGCATTGGGATGATTAGGAACGCTGGGTTCAAGCCCATTTTCGCAGCCAGTGATGGAGCAAGCTCTACAAATGCATAGAATGGTGCGTTACCAGAGCCTGTCGCGATAGCAGCCGCAACTGTTAGACCCGTCAGGATTAGCATTAACGCGATACCGCCTGCGCCTGCCGATTCAGCAAGACCGATTAGGTTATCAATCGCGCCGATAGACATTAGGCCTTGAGCAAATACGCCCGCCGCAACCAACAGCATTACCACGCCTTTGAATGCTTCTGCCATACCTTGGTAGCAAGAATCTAAATCTTCTAATGTTTTTTCACCGTCGAACTTCTTCACAACGTAATCGATGATAGCACCCACAAAGATAGAACCGACTACGATGGTGTAGATATCAAGCGACAGGCCTGGAATAGTGCGGCCGTTAAATAAGAATACACCGATGATAGGTAGGAATGGCAGTGCAGCGTAGAAAGCGGGTGCAGTTGTTTCAATGTCTGAAACGTCTACTTTTTCCATGGGTGTGTTTTCTTTCTTATCCAGATACTTGTTCCAGAAGAAAGCGGCCGCAGCCATCACGATGATTGCACAGATAGAAACAGGTAATACCGTTTGAACAGCAAACACATCAAGAGACATGCCTGATTTTTCTGCTGCGATAACCACGTCACCTGAGGTTGGTGAAAGAATGATTGCTGCGGGTGATGCACAAACAGCGACCGCTGCCGGGCGTGAAATACCCATTGCTGTCATCATTGGGAATAGGGTAGCCATCAATAGCACACCAAGGCCTGTTGCAGAACTTACTGCTAGAGACATTAGACACGCTACGATATAAGCCGCAACAAGAAGTACGTATGGAGATTTGATAGCAGCGAGTGGTTTAGAAAATTGCTTTACTACCACGTTGTTCGCGCCGATGTGCGTCATGTAAGAAGCAAAACCACACAGAAGCATGATTTGCATGCCTAGGCCGCCTCCACGGTACTGAAGCATGTACTTAACGAATTCTAGTGAATCGGTAACCATGTTACCTGTTGAAGCGACCTTAGCTGGTAAGACCGTGTGGCCAATAAGGCCAGTAATAAGAAGTAGGGCAAGGCCAGCAGTTAGTAATACGCCTGCCGCTTTATAGCCTTTCACAATAAAGTAACCAACAGCGATAGTAATCACTAATCCGATCAAGAGCTCTAACATAGAAATCTCCACAAAGTTTAAAAAATATAAGAAAGTGTTTCATAATATGACAATGAATGTACAGAAAACTGCACTGTGGCACGAGGCATAGTTGAGGTTGATATGATCTAAGACAAACATTTTTTTCGATGTTAATTATGGTTATAAATCATGATTAACTACTGTTGTTTAGATGTTAATAAACAAATTGTGTGGCTTGCTAGAATATAACTTGGATCACTTTTGATTAGTTCAGTTGCATATTATTGGCTGGTTTATAAAATTATCGTGTTTTGTCTATTTGTCGAGATAACTGACAGGAAAGGGGGCTTTATGACAAGAAAGTGGATTGTTTTATGATTTGGCGCCTACTTGAATTAGGTTGTTAAACGCCAAATCATTGGAGGATGAAAAGTACTTATTATTGCAATGTACTCATCAATTTATATTTAACTCAGGTTCGGTGTTTGAATAAGTTGGTAAATCAGGACATGCCATCTTTTTACAAAAGTGGATCATGCCATTTTGAGTGACGAGCAACAACTCATCATCGTTTAGAGGTATGTAAGGCATTGCGTCTGACGACAATACAGAACCTTCACTGATCATGACTTTCTCATAGAACTCTAACTCTCTATTCGGCAAAATTTGCTCATGTGTACTTTCATCTAATGAAATATTGTGTTGAGTGGCCGTATAAGATCCAGATGAAGTAAAGCCAGCTTGTTTGGTAGACACGTACAATAAATCGTAGCTATTGTTTTTCTTAAACTCGATATTGATTGACGACTGATTATAGATAACTTTATTAGTTGGGGTGATCACAGACGCAGCGTTAGCTAAATAATGGCCTTGCAAATGAACTATTAAACGCAATTGATTCATATAATTCTCTATATCCAGAGAGCGGTACTCCTGTATATGAAGCACAATTTAAAACTCAGAGTGCTTATTCAACTTTAGATGCGATGAGAGATAATCATGTAAAGTTTAATACTAAGCTTTTAGACGCTTATGAAAAAGTTCGAGAATTTAATGGAGATTACAATCAATACAGTAAGCAATTAAGAATACCGTCTTACTTGCCTTTTACTGAAGGTCGAGAGTCTGAATGCACCATTGATGAGTTTGACCCGAAAGAAAACTCCCACCACTCTATGAATGGATTACTAATGCTGATGGTGGCTTCCCTAATGCTGATATGTCATCCCCTAAAGTAATTGAATTCCTCAATATCACGGCTGATATTTATTGGCTCCTCAAAACCACCGCCTAGGGCGGTGGTGATTGTTCCTTGAGGCTATA
>NZ_OSDX01000059.1:0-26130 GCF_900382755.1 Vibrio sp. Evd11 | reverse complement strand
CCACAACGGTATGCTAAGAACAAAAATGCCGTTCACTCTTAAGTGAACGGCATTACCTAAGTAGGAGCCATTTTAAAATGTGACGTTATTTACATGCTCGTTAATCAATGGGTTAGTTGATCAATAGACAAGTAAATCAATGGACTAGTTAATCAACGGACACAGACGACCTTGTTGTGCAGCTTGAGTCATTGCCATCTCACCCTGCAACGAACGATACACAATGGTGTTCCAAACTTCGCCATTATCCATCTCAAAATCGATAGCATAGTTCAAACCACTGACAACCTGAGTTCGAACACTCAAGATTTTCTCAAGCTTCGCAGCGGTATTCATTTGTCCCAGAACCACATCTAAAGCTTGTTTTGCTTCTGGCGTGATATCACTTTGTGACCAACCACCTGTCAGGTTTTTTGTGCTACAGATCGGATTCGCTTTCTCTTGCGGTTGAGCGGGAACATCAGATTCCTGACTGCATCCAGCTAACACAGCGACACTAAACACAGTTGCTAATCCAAGTAATGATGTTAATCGTACTTTTTTCATGAATCCTCTCTACATCGTTCATTCAGTCATTTACGAGAGATTACTCGTAATGATGTTTCATATGCAGGCAAGCTTAGACCTTAAATGTCATTACTTCATCAGAGATTATGGTGTAACTACTCTATAAATACAGAGCACTGTCAGAAAAACAAAACCGGACACTGCTGCCCGGCTTTTTACCCGTCTATTCAATTGATATTTAGGCCATTTAGATTGGGTGGCGTTTTCGTTAGTGCTTTGTAATTGCTGCCTGTTTTACTAGTGAAAGAACACCAACATCTCGACATCATCCCCTTCCTGTTCAGCACTGAGTAAGAAGTGCACATAGCCTTCTTCCGTTACAGGGATTTGCAGGTACTCATTGCTACCACGGTAATTAGAGGCATAATCGTGTTGCCCTGAAGTAGGCCAGTATGAACGACTTGCAAATAGATCAACGTTGCCAGCATTCGACTGTCCACTCTCCGCATTGTCACTCTTATCATTCAACCATACTCTTACCTCTTGCACGCCCGGTGGAACATAAACCGTCGCATAACGTCGTTGGTGCACAGTGAGTATTTGAGGCTGACCTGATTCAAGTATTATTGGCGTTAAATCATCTTGTTCTTGTGATGGTGGCGTTGGCGTTTCTGTCTCTAGTGATGCCAACAGTGTTACATCATTGAAATCGGTGCGTCCTGCAATACTCATGTAGTAACGACCCGGTTTAATGAAACCCGATGACTCTGGTTCAAACGTCACCATCTCATTACTTCCATTTCCGTATTGGCTGAATTCAAAATCATAGTAATGCGCTTCTTTGTTGTAACTCATGTAAAGATCAGCATCACCTTGGCTTTGGCCTGAAGCATGACCTTCAATCGAAACCTCAAAATGCGTGCTGTTCTCTGGTACATCGACGTAGAACAACTGCTCACTGTACGCCTCACCATTCAACACTACACCTTGGTTTGCGACAAGCACCATGGCTTGGTCTGTTGGATTTGTAGGGTCAGTCGGTTCTGTGGGATCAGTAGGCTCTGTTGGTTCATTTGAAACGGTGTCTAGCCAACGCTCAAACTCACCATTGTATTGCTGCCCAAGCACTTTCACTTGTTGCGCCCATTCTGAAAATTTGCCTGCACGAGACAGTGCCAACAAGCTCTGCACTTCTTGAGGATGTTCTTCCATCATAAAGCGCACCGCCAAGTAGCCCCATCGATAGATACGGTTGGAATCATGAGAGTAGGTAGTCGCAAGCACATCCGATAAACTCATCTTCCCACTGCTAATCAAACCAACAGCGGCATCGTAACCTTGCTTGTAATGCATGAACTCAGCAAAACCTTCTAGCCACCATACAACGTAACCATGTGCCAAATTGTCGCTAAAGGAGCCGTATTGGTTAAAGCGCGCATCGAGATAGTGAGTGTACTCATGCTCTAAATTGAGAATTGAAAGGTCATCGCCGTTAGCGTAACGGTAAGCGACGAAACGCGCCACGTTACCCACTTCTGCAGGGTTACCTTCTAAATACTGACCACCGTTGTCGGTGGTGTTTCCAAACAAGAATGCCGAGTAATCGGTGTAGCTACCTTTACTGCCAAACACCGCGACTTCAACTCGCTCGTTATTATCGTCGGCGACAGGTTGTTGGCCTGTGTTCGCAACTTGATGGAAGTCCGCCTCTTTTGCCGCGAGTACATCACACGCTTCAATTGATTGTGCTTGCGTTAAATCTTGTGAGCGGATAATCGCAGGCCCTTGGCACTCATGACGATTGGGAAGTACACGCATTGCTAAATCACGTTTTGCTTGCTCTAGATCCAATCCATTCAAGCCGTCTGGCGCGTAATACCCCATCATCTCAACCGCCGCTAACCAAAGCTTGTCATGCTCACTGCCAAGTGGGTTTTGTACCATCACTTGCTGCATAAAACGCAGCGCTTTGTCTTTCGTTAATTTATCTGGGCTTGCCAGCAAACGACCAGTTTCACGCACGGCGTTATAAACAAGGAAGCTCGCATCAGTATCTAAAGCCCACGTGTTATCACGGGCGAATGCTGCAAGCGTGTCGATATGCTGGGTATGGCTCGCCATGTAATCGTAGAAGTCATCTCTAGCCGCATGTCCAGCCATTGCTCGGAACAGATTGTTTAACCCGTCGACCCATTGTGAGTCTTGCGCCGTTTCTTGGTTGAAGTGACGTAATGCCGCAAGTTGCGCATCCATTGTCAGTGGCAATTGTTTAACGTTATCGACCATTAGCGTCAGGCTTTTCAATGCACCCACCTGCTCACGACCTTGATCTAACGCATTAGGGTTAACTAAGAAAGCAATGGTCGACTGAGCAAACCGCTGGCTCAACGCTTCGCTGAAGTCTTGCGCTTGCGCGTTATAGCGAACGTAATAAGCGGCACGAACAAACTCACCAAGGTTTTCAAGTTTACGGGCTTGTTCAGCTTCACCTCGGTAACGAGTTATTTCTGAGTTCAGTGCAGCTTGAATGCGGCTTAGGTTCGCTTCGCTATAGATATTATCTAGTGAATTATTCGATGCGGAGAACCAAGAACTGTAGCAACTGTTGTCTGCAGAAGAGACAGCGAGTGCAAGATTGGACGCCTGTTGAAGATCAAGCACCTCACACTGATTTTGAGCAAAAGAGAAATTGGACACACTGGCAAGCATGCAAGCGATCGCCAAGCGATGACGTGGAAATAGACGGAGATGAGACATACTACACTCATTAGTTAATTATATATTTGAGCGCGCTGTTATATTCCTTACAATCCATAAGGTGAATTGAGTTGCGTATGATTTATGAGCTTGGTTCAAAAAATAAACACTCAGAACCAATTTATAAATTCAAAAAGATATTCTCAGATTGAATAAATTAACTTCCACACATGATCAAACCATATAAGTGATTGAGAGCACTCTAATTTAGGGAATCATTAATTAATTCGTACATGACTAACCCATATTGTTAAGGGTCAGCACAAGTAGTAAACTTGCGCTCGATTATGCAACTTGTTTTTAAAAACAATAGACACAATTAGAGTTACGTTTGTTCATCAAAGTAACTTTATTTCAAATACTTACTATAAATCCGTGTCGAGTTGACTGGTGCAAATCAAATAAAAATAATTATATAAACCTAGGCTAGGTTCACACCATGAAATTATCGTCGTCTTTGGACTCACTGTTGGCTAGCAGTCTGTCTATCGAAAAGAAACAACAAGCGCTGATCGAGCTCATGAGCAACGCTTATCAGCCACAAGAACGTACCGCTCTTTTTCAAACCGTCACAGACTATCGTAGACGACTATTGGAATCGTTCTTCCCAGAACACCAAAACAAAAGCCTCTCCGTTTTATTTGAATTGATGGACTATCGCGATCTCATTCAACGCTATCCAAGTGCCTTATCGAAAGAGATGGCATTGTTAGAGGCAGCAGCAGGCCAATGTTACATGCATTGGTTAGACTTTTGGTGTGAATGTGAAATTGCCGCCATCAAAGCAAAATCTCCGTTGGATGTTAGCTCGATCCCTTATATCGATCTGCCTATCAAAGACAGCGCTTACTATGGTGCAATCATTGAACAGATTGAAGATGATCCGCTTGTAGTCCAAACACCCAGTCACCCACAAGGAATGCCAATCGGTGATGCCATCGCGTTGAGCAACCTTGAGGTTTTCATCAAGGGTGAGAAATGGTTTGAGATGTTGCCTTTACTGCACCTTTCACAAACCGGTAAGCACTTCATTCTACTCAAACATCCAATTAATGAAGCCTTCCCGACTCTGGTTTCTTCGGCGTTGGTTCAAGGCTGGTCAAAGAATGAAACATGGTTAAGCTATGCGCCACCGTTCAGTAATGAGCAATGGCAATACTGTTTGCCAAAGCATGGTTACGATGAACTCGCTGGGTTGCAGCTTTTCACGCCATCGACACTGTCAAAATGTTACTCTCTCCCAGAATTCGATAATCAATTCCAGTTACAATTGTCTGATTCACAAGCCATTTGTGAAGTGTTGCGTTTAACCGTCAGCGGTAACACCCAACAAAAACTCTACTTCCTTTATCTTGCTCAAAAAGAGCTGATGAGCGTATTACACCAAGTTGGGTATAAGATCGGCTTCACCATTATCGAGCAACCTTTCATGCTTCAGTTTTATCAAGCCATTGACCCAAAAGCGTATTTCCACTCAGGATATTGCGAGCTAAACGATGATGGCACCACCATTTATCGTGGATTTTGGAATTTCGAATTAATGGTCAACGTATTCAACGATACCGATTTTCGCCACTACAAACGTGCAGTGCGTGAGATCAGAAAGCTAAGCTCAGCAGAACAAGCGAACTTAGTAAATAAAGCAAGCTCGGTAGATAAACCAAGTTCGGTAAAAAAGGATGAACATGTTTGATTTCGGCTTAGAGGCAATCGTCTACGCCAAAGCAATAACGCTGCTGGCAACGGTGGCCGTCGTCGTGATGTGGTTACTCTACTATTGCTACCGCCTTAAACTCAAGAATGAAGCGATCGCGGGCACACACCATGTCGCGTACATCGCCTATTCTGTCTGTATTGTTGCGTGGATCAGCAGTAATGCTTACTTCCATACCGACTTACTACCACAGCTTGGCGCTTCAACGGCTGTGTTGGCTGCGAAATTTGCCAACCTCGCCTCTTTCTTTGCGTTTGCCTTTGCGTATTACTTCTCGTGTCAGCTAGCCGCAGAGCAACGCAATGGCAAGGTGCATGTATGGCAACAAGCGATTTTCGTCACCCTAACCGTCTACTCCTTCTTTATTAATTTAAGTCCAGGGTTAACCGTTGAAGACGTAACTATTGTAGGACCAAGCCAATTCGTGATTGAGTTTGGACCGCACACATCATACTTCTTCATCGGCATGATTAGCTTTGTTGTTCTGACTCTCGTCAATCTAGTCGCTATGCGTGCTAACAGCAGCAAGCTTACACTCACCAAAACCAGCTACATGATTGCGGGTATCTTGGTGTTCATGCTGTCGACGGCAACGATTCACCTTGGTATGACCTTTTTCTTGCGCGATTTCTCACTCACTTGGCTACCACCAGCCTTGTCGATCAGTGAGATGTTATTCGTTGGCTATGCCCTGTTGACTTCTCGCTTCTACAGCGTGAAATACCTTGCGTATATGAGCCTGAACGCGCTGTTAGTGTGCGCCATTTTAGTGATACCTTTCGGCGCGATTTTTATCCCGCTGACTGACGACAACCAATGGTTAATCGCAATCCCCATCTGTGCGCTGATTGGGGTGACTTGGCACGTGCTCTACAAACGTTTGGGCCGCTACGCCTCTTTCTTTGTCTACGGAAACAAGGAAACACCCGTCCAACAAATCCTTGCATTAGAGGAAGACTTCAAGCTATCAATTGATGATGCAATGCGTCGTTTAGGTAGCCTACTGCAAATCCCAGAAGACAAGTTGCGCCTCGTTAACAGCAACTACAACGAGACCTTCTACGAAGATTATCTTTCGACGAACAAGTCTGTTTTGGTGTTTGACGAACTGTCTGAAGAGTTAGATTACACCGCGCCAGCGAAAAGCTCGATCAAGGCGCTGTATGAAAAGATGAGTTCGAACAACACTGCCTTGGTGATGCCTTTATTTGGTCAAGGTAAGTCCGTTACGCACTTGTTGGTGTCATCGCATAAGAGCAATGACCAGATGTTCTCTAACGAAGAGATCTCTGCATTACAGACCTTACTAACGCGTGTACAAAGCACGATTGAAGCAGATAGACGCATACGTCAAAGCCGTGCATTGGCTAACTCAATCGCCCATGAAATGCGTAACCCGCTTGCTCAAGTACAATTGCACTTTGAAATCCTGAAGCAGCATATTGATAATCAAGCGCCAGCAAAACAGATCCTACTGGATATTGAGAACGGCCAAGCTGCGATTCAACGCGGTCGACAACTGATTGATATCATCTTGCGAGAAGTCAGTGATAGCTCACCCGAGCACGGGCCAATTACCATGACCTCAATCCACAAGGCCGTGGATCAAGCTGTCAGCCACTATGGTTTCGAGAATGAGAAGATTATTGAGCGAATTCGTTTACCACAACACGCTGATTTTGTGGCAAAACTGAATGAGACCTTATTCAACTTCGTTATTTTCAACCTGATCCGTAACGCGATCTACTACTTTGATTCCTATCCAGACAGCCAAATAGAGATCAGTACCACGACGGGGTCTTACGAGAACATCCTCGTTTTCCGAGATACCGGACCGGGCATCGACGAAACCATTGCTCATAAAATCTTCGATGACTTCTTCTCTTACCAAAAAAGCGGTGGTAGTGGTTTAGGTTTAGGTTATTGCCAACGTGTGATGCGCTCATTTGGTGGTCGAGTTGAATGTAAATCTAAGCTTGGTGAGTTTACAGAATTCCATCTCTACTTCCCTGTCGTGCCGAATGCACCGAAAGCGGATGCTCTGCGTACGCCTTATTTCAACGATTGGAAACACACCCAACCAGCTGAAAATAAAGCCGAAACTGAAGCAAAACCAGAGAAGCAAGCACCAAGTGCTGATAACGTTCCTGCACCTGAAACTGAGCCAGAAAAGACGCAAACAGCAAATCCACCAGCATCAAACCACCTTGCACCCACCGTGCTGATCGTTGATGACAAAGAGGTACAACGCACCCTTGTTCAGATGTACTTGAACCGACTCGGTGTGAATAGCCTTCAAGCAAACAATGGTGAGAATGCGGTTGATCTGTTTAAAACGCATCAAGTCGACTTGATCTTGATGGATGTACAAATGCCTGTCATGAACGGCTTTGACGCAAGCCAGATCATCAAGGCGCGATCGCCCAACACGCCGATCATTGCTTTGTCTGGTGAATCAGGACAACGTGAACTCGATATGATCAGCAAGTTGATGGATGGCCGCTTAAAGAAGCCAACCTCATTGAATGCACTGCAAGACGTGCTTGATAATTGGTTAAAAAAAGGCACAACATCTAATGCTTCTAAAGAAGCCGAAGGTGAAGAGTAAACGGCTAACAAGTTAATCAACGACTGATTAAAATCCCCTCAAGAAAGGTTCTTGAGAGGATTTTTTTTGGATATTTCAGGAATTCGAAGAAATACTAAAGCTCTTTAATCTCGATCTGACGCAGCGTTTCCATGTACTCCAAAGTTTCTTTCACATCGACTGGCTCGTATAAGCGTAACACTCCCGCCCAGCCTTCAGACACTTCAAAATCATAAGCTTCACCGGATCCACAGTTAAATGTCACTGACACCGTACCATCACCGTTATCACGCATGGACTCACCCGACGCATAGAAATGCTCAGAATCAATCCAGCCGTCCGCACCATAGGTTGTCAAAGAGTAGTTATATGTAGTTCTGAAAAGTAGAGACAAACAAGCATGTATCTTACTTGTGATTAGCGTCTGCCATCGCCGTTTCGATCAAATCCAATAGCCACTTGTATTTGGCTGAGTGTTGATTTTTCTTGTTAAGATAAGCAAATACCGCCATATCTTCACTCCCCTCTTTTAGTCCTTCAATCACGATTGAGCGCAATACACCTTTATGTTGCTCAATCACAGGAAGCATACAAGGGGCGATAATATTAGAGTTCTTGATCGTTTCAATTAACCCAACGATGGAAGTCGTTCGAAGCGCCATCTTAATCGATTTACCTTGGTTTAATACTTCCTCTTCCAATCGTGAATGTTTGTTTTGATCAAAATAAGCAAGGTCAACGTGAGCAAATGGAAACGACAACAAATCATCAATTGTAGCGATAGACGCCTTGAAAGGGTGATCAGCTCTCACCGCCAATACAAACTTTAAGGTCACGAGAGGCACAGCTATGATCTCGGCAGGCAAATTCTCAGCTTCAAAATGAATGACAAAATCAATCTCGCCACTCTTAAGCCTTTCTAATGAATTGTGGGAACTCGTATGACTAATCAACCTTGAAAGTGGGCTTTCTACTGATAGTTGATGAAAAAGAGCGGGGGTCAACCAAGGGAGGACATGAGGATTCACCTCTAGCTTAAAATCTTCATTGAGATCCGCAGGTTTAAACTGCTTTCCTTCCTCTATCGCCATGACTAACCCGTCCAATAGCGGAAAAACTCGTCGATACAGGTCGTCTGAATAAGGCGTTGGTAGAAACTTCTGGTGAGATAAGACAAACAACTCTTCACCTAGCGACTCCTTTAGCTTCTTGATGCTCTGGCTAACCGCGGGTGTCGAGACAAATAACTTCTCAGCAGCTTTTCGCAAGCTCTTCTCCTGATACACCACCACAAACACTTTCAATAAGTTCAAATCGACATTGTTCAGTTTCATGAGACACCATAAATCATTGCTTAACGAATAGTTAAGTTTATATGAATTAACTTAATAAAGTCCACTTTGTATAGTTATCCCACCGTCACGAAGTACAAGGATGTGGTGAGATAATTCTATGAGGCAACTATGTTATTACGACGTTCCATCCTTACTCTAACCCCTCTCTTTTTAGCAAGTAACGTTCTCGCGGAAGAGGCCGAAATTCAAGACATGTCAGACCCGTTAGCCGTTTATACACAAGGTGGCTTCGGCTACACCGACAAAGGCTTAAACCTTAAAGTCGGACAAACCTACGACACTGGCAGCGAAACAACCATGGGCATGAATGTTTTTGAAATCAAAGGTATCGCTGGTGAAGCAATTGGTTGGAACGATCGAGGTGCTGACGACAGTATTGATTCCATCCGCTTTAGAAACTTCGGTGTAGACCTAACCAATGGCCGAGGCACTCAAGTTGATATGTCTTGGGATTTCGATAGCAACCAAGGCAGTGCGTCTTACAGCTTTATTCAAGCATTGCCACAAATGGGCATGTTTAACTTCTACCCGCTCGCAGGTGTCGGTATCGCTGCGGGCGAAGAGTTGGTTGAAGGTACGGGAGGCGATCTCGATGCAGATCAGCTTAGTGACCGATATAACATGCACGGTACTTTCTACGTGGCAGGTATGTACGCCAAAATGCAGCTCACAGACAAGATTTGGCTGAACTATAACCCAATGTATTTAGGCACAATGTCGGGGTCTTCAACGTTCAAGGATCATGGTTTTGAGGGCAGTGATTCTGTACTCGCACATGAATTTGCAGCGAGTTACCAAATCAACCCAAGAGCGAACGTTCGTTATTTCGCAAACTGGACTGAAAACACAAGTATCGAAGACGGTGATCACCGTATCGAATTCAACTATCAGTTCTAACCAATCAGTTTTAGCAAAGCCGTTTTAACTGAGTATTTCTAACGAACGGTTTTAATTTCAAAGAACAGTTTCAAATTAAAAACCAAGTTTCGAATTTTTGAGGACACAACATGAACATTTTATCTAAAGCGATAGCCGGTACTTTCACCTGCCCACTTCGATCGACAGCGATGCTCGTTTCTCTAACGGCTTTGTTTTCAGCAACTGCGATAGCAGGCAACGGCGATAGCAGGCAATGGCGATACGACAGAAACGATCCAAACGCGTGCAGGTGACTTTACTTTCGAAACCGACTTTCTTCATGGTATTCCGACACAAGAAAGTTCAGCGAAGCTATTTGAACTGATGGACTATCAGCGTGCGTCACAAGCTTACATTTGGTCGGTGCCTTTGGTTTCAAACTACGCATGGAAACAAGCTTATGCCGACATGGGCGCAGAGGACGGTCAAATTACTTATGTTGAGTCCCATGAATCTAAGCTAGGAGGTTTAACTTACAACACCTCTACGCCTTACGCGATTACTTGGTTTAACGTAGAAAAAGAGCCCGTTGTTATAGAAATTCCTACAGATGAACTGCGCGGTGCAGTACACACTATGTGGCAGATCGGTATTTCTCAGATGACCGAACCGGGCGTCTACGTGGTAAAAGCCAAAGGAGCAGAAACACCGAGTAATCTGCCAAAAGGCGCTAAAGTTTTTGAGTCGGACACCAATTATGTTTTCTTCGGCGTTCGCTTAATGGCAGATTCAGACCAGCAACGTATGAAAGACTTAGAAGCTCTAAAAATCACAGACCTCAACGGCAAACCACTGAGTGATAACGGCGTAAACTTCCCTGAGCGTGGTGAAGATGCCAAACACCCAAGAGGTATGGCATTTTGGAATACGTTGAATGAAGCCATTCAAGCTGAGCCAGTAGCAGAGCGCGATCGTATGATGCACGACATGTTACGCCCACTAGGTATCGAAAAAGGCAAGGCATTTGAACCATCAGCTCAGCAGCGTGAGATCTTAGAGCAAGCCGTTGTCATGGGTGAAGCGATGGTGAAGAACATCGACTTCAACAAAACAGAGCGCTTGCCACACGCAGCTTATGGTAAGGAAGGTAATTTTTGGGAAGTCGCAACCGCTTCAACACCAAACCAAGATCGTTACTATGGTATGGATCTCGACGGGCGCGCGGCTTGGTTTTACGAAGCTGTAACCAACGACATAGCAATGCACGGTTTTGAGAATGGTGGCTGGGGTCAGATTTACCTAGACAACTACCGTGATGACAGTGGTAAGGGGCTTAATGGCAGCAACCACTACACTCTGACTCTGGATGGTGATGTAAACTTCGCAGATTTATTTTGGACGATTACTGTCTACAACGTTGAAAACCGCGCCATCATCGATAACGACATTGAGCGTGCCGATGTAGGTTCAAACATCGAAGGTACGGTCAAAGACGCACAAGGTAATTACACCTTCCACTTCTCGCCAACTAAGCCAGCAGGTGTCAATGAAGCGAACTGGGTGCAAACCCGAGAAGATGAAAACTGGTTTGTTTACTTCCGTGCATACTCACCAAGTAAAGCGTTTGTAGCGCAGCAGCCAGAGACCTTATTGCCTAACTTCAAACGTGTGAACTGATTATCTAGAGTGAATCACATATAACCTGTTCACGCCAAAAATAACTAATCAGGCTCACAGAGCAAAACAAAAGAGGAGACTCAGGGCTCCTCTTTTCTATTTTCATCTAGCAGCCAAGTAAGCTATTGATAATAGTTAATCTAAAAGTGAACGAACGTAATCCGCAATGTCTGGGTTTTGGCAATGTTCGAAGAAGCATTGTTGGAAACGCTCGCTGCCAACCGCTGTTTTCACGAGATCTTGGTCGATTGCTCTTAGTGAATCAATAAAGTTGTCTTTTACCACCGCCGCTTTCACTTCATTCAAAATGGCTGCATTACGCTGTTGTGGTTCTGCGCGCTCTAACGGGTAACCTTGGCCACGCTCACCAGTGAAAGCCTTTTCGAATATGTAACGGATATTCAGCTCACCAGCCCAGCCAAAGCCTTTAGCAAAAGCAAGAGCGATAGCATTGCCGTTGTTGATTTGGTTAAACAAGAAAGCATCTGATGGTTCTAGGCAGTAACCACAAACTACACCCGGATGCAGGTTCAATGACATTAAAGCGCCTTGACCAGTACCGCAACCTGTCACAACAAAGTCCACAGCCTTTGAGTTCATCAGAATGCTCGCCATGATACCGAGATCGATATACGTTAAGTGGTGATCGTTCTCGTCTGTCATGCCTAAATTGAAAACATCGTGACCAATGCCACCCGCCACTGACTCTAGCTCAGCTGCAACCATGGCATTTTTACCTGCCTGACTGTTTTCCATCATTAAAGCGATTTTCATTTATGTTCTCCTGCAAGATTGCTGCAAACTCAAAATTTAGAATAAAAAACCAATTAGCGTGCTAACCAACCACCATCAACAGCGATGGTATAGCCATTAATGTAGTCCGATGCTGATGACGCTAAAAACACACAAGGACCTGCGATGTCTTGCGGTTTACCCCAGCGTTCAGCAGGAATGCGCTCAAGGATCGCTTGATTACGCACAGCATCTTCGCGCAGAGCTTGGGTATTGTTCGTTTCCATATAACCGGGTGCTATCGCATTGACGTTGATGTTGTCGCGCGCCCATTCGTTCGCCATCGCACGTGTCACTCCCATCACCGCACTTTTTGAAGCCGTATAGGAAGGAACTCGAATGCCACCTTGGAATGAGAGCATCGATGCAATGTTAATGATTTTCCCACCAGAACCTTGAGCCTTAAACTGCTTTGCAACGGCCTGAGACATAAAGAACACGGTCTTGGTGTTTACGTTCATTACGTCATCCCAATCTTGCTCTGAGAACTCAATAGCATCTTGGCGGCGAATAATTCCTGCATTGTTCACGAGGATGTCAACTTGGCCAAACTCAGCCAAAGTGCGCTCTATAATCCGTGGAATACACGCTTGTTCGAGAAGATCAGCACTGACGTTTAGGAACGTATGGCCTGCTGCACTCATTTTCTCAATAGTCTCTTCAGGCTCTGTACGGTTAACACCGACAACTTTACAACCGGCTTCTGCTAGGCCTAATGCAATACCTTGCCCAAGCCCCGTGTTACAGCCCGTCACTATCGCGACTTTCCCTTCCAGACTGAATGACTCTAAGATCATGCTCGCTTCCTCAATTACATTGGATTCATTGCGTATCATTATTACCATCAATTAAATCATACAATAATATATAAATGCGAGAGTGACGTTGTAGAAGTTCGATCTTGAACCAAAATCAGTCTTACAGGTTGAAACGAGCACAACAAAACAAATGGATAGGATGGTGATTTGAAGAGGAGTGAATCTGTAACCGGCTGGGAATAGAGAGCCAGAAGATTATCTAAATCACTTAATTCTGGATTATGGCAACAATTCCATGATTTATAAGGTAAAACGGTTTATACATAATAATGTGTTATTTAAAGTACTGAAATTATCATGACGCTCAAAGAAATCCTGAAAATTCCCAATGTCCGCTACTTCTTGATGTTCAGAAGCAGCTACTTTGCGCGTTTTTATTACCCTATTTTCACCCTACTCTATTTAGATTACGGATTAACCCTTTCTCAATTTGCCATACTCAATGTGGTTTGGGCGGCCACCATTGTGCTTGCAGAAGTACCATCAGGAGCGTTCGCCGATACATTAGGGCGTAAAAAGCTTGTGGTGCTCTCTTCAATTGTGATGTTCATTGAGATCGCCATGATCGCTCTTGTACCGACTGGAGATGCCAATCTAGTCTTCATTGTGTTTCTGGTTAACCGGATATTAAGTGGCTTAGCGATGGCGTTAGCCAGTGGAGCCGACGAGGCATTGGCTTACGACACCTTGAAAGAGCAAGGCAATGAAGAATTATGGCCGCGAGTGCTGCAAATCCAGCTTCGTGTCGCTTCTAGTGTGGGGATCTTTGTCACCTTGATTGGTGCTGCAATGTACGATGTAAACTTTATGGCGAACATCTTTCATGCTCTCGGATTAGCAGAGCCAGAAAGCACCAAAGACCTGATGCGCATTCCTGTTTTCGCAACCCTATTTGTCGCGATGATCGCCATTTATGCCGCGGTTAACATGCGCGAAGAGAAAAAGGTGATGCCAAGCGATCAAACCAAATTAGCAACCACCATTGCCAGCCTTAAATTAACGGCTGACACAGGTAAGTGGGTACTTGCTACGCCTTACGTGCTGTTCATCTTGCTGTACTACAGCCTGTTCGAACACACCTCGAGAATGTTCCTAACCATGAACAGCCAATACTATCTTGCCATCGATATTCCGATCATCTACTTCGGTTTTATTGGCGCGGGGATCAGTTTGCTCAAAATTATATTGGCAGGACAAAGCCGAAGATTGGCGGAAAGCATCGAGCCTAAAACCTTCATTGTGGTCATGGGTTTAGCGAGCATGGCGACCTACTATTGGATCAGTTTAGGTTGGTCGATCTATGGTGTGCTCCCTGCACTGGCACTGATCTTTATCATCATGACGATGAACATATTCATCAGCTACCATCTGAACAAAAAAACGGAATCACACAACAGAGCCACCGTTCTCAGTTTCAAAGGCCTGATGTTTAACCTTGGGTATGGTTTGATCGGTATTTTATATGCCTACTACTATAAGTTGGTGTCTCAAGGCTACACCGCACAAGAGATAGAACAGAACCTCGACTTCTTGGCTTCACTGTCTTCGTTCTTCTACTACTTCACCTTATTGTTCGTTTCGATCAGCGCGCTGTTCTATTTCAAAAACAAGAAGGAACCTATCTTTTAAAAAAGCGTCGATCTTTTGAAGAAAACGTCGATCTTTTCAAGAACGCTCTAATACCGAATAGAGAGTAAAAGTGAGTCTCTGGCTATAAATAGACCATGTCGCTTCTTATCATGTGATTTTTTGTTAAGATAATCATAAAATTACATAACACATGGAAGCGTCATGTCTTTTAGTTGGATAGCTTTTACTCTTCTCGCAGCCTTCAGCCAATCTTGGCGCAATGCATTTCAAAGTAAATTGGCGGGCACAATGAGTGTGGCTGGCGTGACGTTAGCTCGCTTTATTTGGGCTGGCCCAATCGCGCTTATTTATCTCTATTCGCTGTACCAATGGCAGCCAGTCTCCATGCCTAGTTTTTCCGGTGAGTTTGTGTTCTACATTGTTGCTGCTGCGATTATGCAGATCCTTGCGACAGGCTTGATGGTGATGCTGTTTAAGCTAGAGAACTATGCGATAGGTGCCGGACTCGCCAAATGTGAAGCTCCAGTTTCAGCGGTATTGTCCGTGCTGTTTTTTGGCACCGCTCTGACTATTACAGGTTGGGTTGGTGTACTTATTGGTACTTTGGGCGTACTCATAATGAGCAGCTCTTCTGGCTGGCGAAGCCTTTCTCCCAAAGTGTTTTTGTTAGGTATGGCTTGCAGTACAGCCTTTGCTTTAACGTCTCTTTGGGTTAGAGAAGCCAGCTTGAGCATCGGCCTACCCTTCCCTCATAGCGCCGCATGGGTGTTGTTTCTAGTCATTTCCCTTCAAACGGTGATTATCTGCACGTATCTCTTTTTCAGAGAACGCGACACATTGCGCCAGATCTTCACAAAGTCGAAACTGGTGGTGATGACAAGCTTAGCGAGCGTGATTGGTTCTCTTGGCTGGTTTAGCGCGATGTCACTTCAAGCCGTGCCTTATGTAAAAACATTAGGGCAAATCGAAGTGGTCTTTATGGTATTGATTTCTTACTTCTGGTTGGGGCAAAGCATTGCTCGCAAAGACATTCTTGCACTGATCTTGCTTTCAATCGCAGCTGTGTTGGTAATGTGGCAGTAAATGGGTGATACCACCAACAGTGAGTAAAGAGCGAGAATGAATTAGCAAATCATCTTACCTACATATCCAAAGCTATATGTTCGAAGCGATACATCAAAGGCCATATGTTGTGCCGCCGTATAAGTTTTACGGTGGCGTAAAATGATAAGAACCACTTCCACATAATTTCTATAGTGCACGTATCAGCTATTCGTAATTACCTTTACTCAATAGGATACAGCCAAATGAAAACACTCACTCAAATCGCACTAGCAACAATCGTATTTACAACCTCACTAATGGCATTCGCTGAACCTGCGACGACAAATGAAGCCCAATCCGAAGCGTCGACCATAACAGTGAAGCATGAAGCAATGACCGTGACGCTAACAGATAAGCATTTTACGTCTCCAGATGAAGCTGAAACTGCTAACCCTCAGACGCTAACGCAAAATAACAAAACAAACTCAGCGCCACAGCCTGCGATATAGTGATAGCACCAGTAAGACAAACCATTGGTTTACTGGTCATCGAAAACGTTCACATCAGCTTAGGTGTGGACGGAATCGTTGAGAAAGCAACAAAAAACAAACAGCTCAGCACTATAGTTAATTTCTTGTCAGGAAATCGATAAGCACGGCATCGATGACTAGTATTAAGCTTAGATTCAACCATAATCTAATTATTGTTAACGTTAGCTTAAATGGTTTGTTTAATGGATCTCAATCTTCTCAAAACCCTAGATGCGGTAATGAAAGCCCGCAGCGTGAACGTTGCAGCGGAAGCATTAGGCATTTCAGCCCCGGCGGTAAGCCAATCCCTCAACCGATTAAGAGAACAATACAACGACCCTTTGTTCATACGCGAAGGACGTGGCATCACTCCGACAAACTTTGCTGTTGAGTTGCATGCAGAAGTGCAAGAGCCTTTGAATTTACTCTTGAATGGTTCTAAGTCTCGCCAACATTTTGATGCCCAAAATAGTCGCCGTACCTTCCGAATATCCAGCCACAAAGACATCGATATATTGGTCGTTCCCGAACTAACCAAGTATCGAACCGAGCATGCTCCCAATACCAATATGGAAGCTGACATTGAACACCTTGATGAACAATCACGACAAGCCGATTTAAGACAACGCAAAGTCGATGTTATTTTGTCTACCGTTCCCCTAGAAGAACATGGTTACGACAACGTGAAGCTGTTTGAACAACGCCTTGTAGTAGTACTGAATGCAAGTCACCCTCGTATTCAAGGCAGCATAACGATGGAGCAATTTTTTGCCGAAGAACACATCATTTGGCAAACACAAAGAATGAATAACTACACCCTTGATTCGGTCAGTAACGTACCGTTGCCCGTACGAAGGGTCGCCTACAAAACAAGTTCCGCACTCACTGGATTGGTATTGGCGAGCCAGACAGAGTGGCTGTGTGTAACAGCGAGTTCCATTGCAGAGAAAGTGTCCAAAAACGATCAATATCGAATTGTTGAGTTGCCATTTTCAACTGAGCCAGTGCCCATTTATATGACTTGGCATCACTCTCAACGTAATGACAACGGACATAAGTGGTTTCGCGATGCGTTGATTTCCGCCACTCAATCCCTCACTTAAGCCCCCCTCTCCAATTAAGCCCCTTATCTCTCTAATTAAGCCAAAACGCACTCTGGATTAAGTAATACTTAAATGTCATTTAACCTTTACCCTATCGATTGGGTAAGGGTTAACTTTTATGCTCTCTAATTCTGCTGAAATTAATGGTCGATTTCATCTGTAATAGAGAGAACATTATGAACCTTAATTTAGATTACTTATCTTTGGGTATTTTGATCCTCGTACTACTGATCTTAGTGTACGGACTCGTTGTTATTCACGATATTCCTTATGAAATTGCTGTAAAACGCAATCACCCCCATCAAGATGCCATCCACGTAGCGGGCTGGATCAGCCTCTTTTTCTTACACGTAATGTGGCCACTACTTTGGGTTTGGGCCATGTTGAGTGAACCTTTGAGAGCAACGAATACCGAACAATCAAAGATCGATGAGCTAGAAAAACGTATCGATGCGCTGCAAGCAAAAACCGAGGGGGAACAGTAATGGAAACCTTGATAATTTTAAGCTATATCGCACTGTGTGTGATTGTATTTCGTGTATTAAAGCTGCCTAAAAACAAATGGACAATTACAACCGCGACTGTCATCGGGGCCTTCTTGGTAGGTTGGATATTCTTATACATGGCGATGTATCAGCCAGTAGCAAGAGTGGCCGGTGTATATAGTGTTACCACCCCAATCACATCAGAAGTTTCGGGTGAAGTCACCGATGTTTTTGTGCAAGGTAATGTTGCTTTGAAGAAAGGCGCCCCTTTGTACCAAATAGATCCGACCCCATTCCAAGCAAATGTAGACAGAGCCAAAGCAGAAGTAACCGCGACGAAAGCCGCCATTGATGAACTGCTTCTATCAAAGCAAAACATCCGCGAATCAATCAAAAAAACACAAGCTCAACTTGTCTTCAATGACAAGGAATTGAACCGTTTTATCGAGCTGGCAAAAAGTGATTTTGCCTCTCAAACAAAAGTAGACAAATTTACCGACTCCATTGCAGAGCTCAAAGCAGTTCAGGCACAAAACCACATTCAATTGAACGTAGCGGATTCGAAGATTGCACAACAATTGGCCGCAAAAAAGGTTCACCTTGCCGAGCTCGATAAAGCTCAGTTCGACCTCAATAAAACATTGGTTGTTGCGCCGACAGATGGCTATGTCACACAGGTAGCGTTGCGCCCAGGCATGAAAAGCCGTGTCGTTCCTTTCCAAGGAAACCTAACGTTTGTGCATGACGAATCTAAAACCATTGTCGCAGCATTCAAACAAAACCCAGCGCGTTATATCAAACCCGGCTACGAAGCAGAAGTGACCTTCAAAACGATTCCCGGCCACGCTTACCGAGCAAAAGTCGTGGATGTATTGGACATCTTCAAACAAGGTGCCGTCACACCTTCGGGTAATCTAAATGATCCTCTTCAGAGAGTCGGTGGTCGCGTATTAGTGAAAGTTGAGCTTGTTCAACCAGAGCTATTGAATGGTCAACCTATCCCTGCAGGAACAGATGCGCATGTCGCCGTGTATTCACCGAAATGGGAAATGTTATCTATCGTGCGTAAAGTGATTCTACGTATGCAAAGCTGGCAAAACTGGGTTTTTGAAGGTTAACAATTAGCGTCAAAGCAATAACTGCGAATTTAATGCTATTGAATTCAACCCAGTAAAGATAACTAGAATGAACTCAACGCACATCACAAATACAACCGTAAAGAGCGTGCTTGTCGCGCTCGTATTATTTGATGTAAACATAGAGGTAAGTGTAAGAAGGAAAGCCTAAGTTACTTGGTTGAATGACGACTGTCTGGCATTATGCGCCCAAGAAATCTGTGGTTATTACACGGTAAAGAATGAACGAAGGTAGTCAGTGGTAGAGAACAGCCAACAATTAAGTGACCGTTACGACAAACATGGTTACTTTGTTATCAGAAATTATTTCGATGAAGCTCAAATTGCAGCGCTTAGAAAAGTCGTGCTGAAATTCCATGAATCATGGAAAGCAGACAACGAAGAGTTCTATCAAGAAGAGGCATTTAACTCATCTTTGATTACCGGAAGCGAGTATCTACCCGCCGACGATAGAACCGTACTGTTTGACTTCATCAGCTCAAAAAAAGTGATGGAAGTGGTCGATGCGGTAATACCGAACAAACCTGCCTTCATGAACACGCAGCTGTTTTTCAACCCTGTGAACCCGCAACAAAAAGACTTCTGGCATCGCGACTGTCAATACGACTATGACATTGATGACCAGATAAAAGTCATCATGGAAACTCAAGTATTGCACCTCCGGGTACCTCTATTTGATGAACCCGGGATGGAGCTTATCCCCGGAACACACAAACGCTGGGACAATGAAGAAGAATACAACGTTCGCCAAGAAGAAAATGGTAAAGTGAGCAGCGATGATATCTCTGGTGGCAAGCAGATACCGTTAGACGCAGGCGACTTATTGGTGTTTTCAGCGGATATGATCCATCGAGGTAGATACGGATTGGATCGTTTGGCTTTGGATATTTTGATCTTTGATTCTGCGGCCGATTATGTCGACTACGTCGATGACGATTGTTTACCAACTCCATCAATGTTGAACAAGATTACCGATCCTAGACTGTTTATGAACACGCTACACTTAAAGTCGATGCAGTGCTCGCAAGCGATTAAAACAGTTGCATCAAAAGTCACGTGACTTGAAAATAATAACAAATATGTTCACATTTAATTCATAGCGCTCGCAATAAGATAGCTTCATATTCAATATTCGAAATAAGTAATATGAAAAAATTAATTACTAACATGTCACTACTTACAGCACTTATTTCGGGTACTGCTTTAGCCGAAGTGAATGGTGAAGATTTTAACGAATTCCCTAAGCAAGATGCGGCTCACTGTTTTGGTTGGGCGGCAGGCTTAGATAAAGACCAAGATTACGCTAAGTTTATTGTCGAGCTATCGGAAGATCGCACAGTGAGTGTCAAAGAAGATCCTTATATAATGGAAGAGTTCGGCACTGCAATGGGTTATTCAGAAGCGATGTTAGAATTTGCCGGGAAAGAAGCTGCGGATGCGAAATATAAACTAGTCTGCGATCCAATCAAACAAAGCTATGGGTTTTGATCGCGGGTTTTCACCGCAACGTCAAAGACTTAATACAAAGGCTCCACATGGAGCCTTTAAAGTGTACTGACTCAGTCAGGCATTTCGAATAACAAAACTTATTTATGAACCTTCGCGATTTTCATTCCATGTATCCAGAACAAATTTTAATTGAACCAGGCAACAACTCGTTCTTTCAAGCTCGCATTCTTTCTCCAAATCCAAAACAAGCCTTCTTCTAGATCTTCAACACTCATACGACTTGGTTGATAAACCGGGTGACTACCATCGTACTTAGACCAATCTTTAGTGAGGAGTCTCCCCTCTCGATCTAGCTTATTAAAAGACTCTGAACCGGGAAACGGAATCATATAATGCGGGATGACCTTATCAACCTTGATATCTTCAACGAACTTCTGGGTTTGCTTGAAGATTGAAGTATCGTGTTCGTCAAAACCGAACAAGAAGTCTCCCCATACCTCAATGCCATGTGATCTTATCTCAGCAATGTATTCTTTCATCTTAGAGGGTTTCACAAAGCCTTTCTTTTGCGCCTTTAACGCCTCTTCAGAAGGCGTTTCTATACCTAACAATACCGCTTTGAATCCTGCTTTCACCGCAGCGCTAAGCAATTCTGTGTCGCGAGCAATCAAGACTGTCGTTTCCCCGTAGAAACTCATCTTAAGAGGCTCAATAGCTTTAAACAGCGATAAAGCATATTCTCGATCATGAGTGAGATTGTCGGAATGCAACTCAACCCACTCAATACCTAATGTCTTGAGATGCACTAACTCGCTGACGATATTTTCGATTGGCCTTTTCTGGAACTTATCAAAAAACCTTGGCACTAAACAGAAGTTACATTTAAACGGGCAACCTCTTGTCACAACTACTGACCATGTATAATTGTACGCTTCCGGATTGATGATATCTGTTGGGTATGGATTGAGCATACTGAGATCGACAGGCTCGGAGCTTTCATAAATAGGCTGCAGCGAGCCAAACTCTGCGTCACGTAGTAACTGAACCCAGTAGTTCTCAACTTCTCCCATCGCCAAACAATCCGCATATACTGCCGCTTCTGCAGGGTTAAACCGAGTATGTAACCCCCCGAGTATGACTGTTTTGCCCTTTTTCTTATATTTAGAAGCGAGCTCGTAAGCCCGATAAGCATCAGGAGTCGACATAAATATCACCACCAAATCAGCATCATTATAAAGGTCGGCTTTTGCACCTATGGTTTCATCAACCATATCTAACTTATACCACTTTGGTGTCGCAGCAGCGGCTGCAAATATGTTTTGTGGTGGTCCCCCCGTAGAGGCTTTGTATTTTGAGTAATCGCTGCCAGCAGACGCTTTAATTAAATAAATTTTCATAACGTATCCTAATTATTAACTTTTGCTTTGCTACAAAGAGCTAAAAAACTCAAAGACTCTATTGTCCATATAGAAATATACCCCTCCCATCACAAACCAACTGATGATGATCAAGGTAAACAAAACTGGATGTTCTTTTAGCTCAATACGTTCAACAAAGAAGGCTTCTTTTGCACGAAGATTTTCCCATCCCCAAAACCAGCAAAATAGCCCCCAAATCAGAAGTAGATGAAACTTAAGAGCAAACAAGGCCATGGTCAGAGCCAGCAATGTTTTCCACTTAGACATTACTTCAGGCACGTTCATCTTTCTTAACTCCTAGTGATTAAACTAGGAATCATTGTAGATAGGTGTTGGTCAACTTTTGGTTAACTAATTTCAATTTGAACAATAGATTGCCAACACCATTGATGTTGAGCAATATTACCGACCTAAGACTGTTTATGGACACGCTACACTTAAAGTCGATGCAGTGCTCATAAACCACAAAGGTGCCCGAACCATGACTGACACTAAGCAAAATACCCGAATTAGCCAGTTCCGCTTCGGTCAACCGAAGGAGTCTCTCAAGCTAGAACATGTCACTTTAGGGACGCTAGATAAGGATAAGGTTCGAGTAAGAGTTGAGGCGACCAACATCAATCCTAGTGATCTGTTGTCGATTTATGGTGTTGGGCAATACAAACACAGCCACCAGCCGCCGAGAGTTCCGGGATTTGAAGCGGTAGGAAGGGTTGTAGAGTCCAACCATGCTGAGTTTGCAACGAATCAGCGAGTGCTCGTCGCAACCAGTGGAACATGGCAGAACTATGTCGATGTATCACCAGATGATCTGTTCCAAATTCCTCAGCATCTAGAAAATGGCTACGCCTGTCAGTTGTACATTAATGCGCTAACTGCATGGGTGTTGACGACAGAAGTAGCTAAGCTGACCCAACAAGATGTGTTGATCATCAACGCGGGCAGCTCAGCCATCGGCAAGATTTTCTCCCAGTTATCAGTATCACTCGGCTTCAAAATCATTGTCGTTACATCACAACCGAAACAATACCCGACAATTTCAAGTTGGGTGTTAGATGCAAATGATGATTTAGTTTCTCAAATTAAGGCGTTGGGCTTGCCTATGCCAACCGTTGCCTTTGATGCGATTGGCGGTTCACCCGGAACCGATCTTATTCACACCCTTGGCAATAATGGGCGCTTTATCAACTATGGGACGCTGTCGCTGGATTTTTACGAACCACGTTTTTTTGAGCAAGCAAAAAGCCAAAGCATCGATTTCAGCACCTTCTTCTTACGTTATTGGGAAGAGGCTGAAGGCAAAGATGTGCGCCGTGATAAGTTCACAAGCATGCTAGATCACTTCATCACAAACGATATTCAGCTCGACGTTGACCGCTATCTGCCATTCGATGAAGTGCAAACCGCGATTGATCTTATTGAATCGAAAACCACACGATTAGATGGCAAGATCATATTGCTTCCACAGTAAGTAAAAGTTGGACGATATACCTTGTTTATCTCAACAGGCAAGATGTTCAACAGCCTACAAACGTGCTTGTTAATACACCATCGCTTAGAAAGTTTGATTCAGAAAATCAGAAGGCTGCGAAAAGTTGTGGTGGCTTTCCTGTAACTTAAATTGTTGCGAGATGGTCATGAGTCACATTTATTTGAAACATCAATAAGTTACATCACTATAAATATGACACTGATCACCCATAAGGTCACATCGATTCTATATGGTAGCGTCATACTTAAAACCACGATGTGAACATACTTATGAAAAGACACATACTATCAAGCGCCATTCTACTCTCTCTAGCCTCTCCAACTTTTGCAGCTGATGGCGACATACACGATGTCACGATACTGGGTACTTCAGATATCCACGGTCATTTTATGGCGTGGGATTACGCGGCAGATAAACTCAACACTCGTGGTAGTTTGAGTCAAATCGCGACCAAGGTTGGTGAGATCCGCAAAGAGCAATCTAACATTATCCTTGTCGATGCTGGCGACACCATCCAAGGCAACTTCGTTGAAACCTTCAAAGACGAGCCCGTTGATCCAATGATGCTTGGCTTTAATCACATGAAATACGATGTATGGGTTTTGGGTAACCACGAATTTGACTTTGGCCTTAAAACACTCAACAGAGCCGTTACGCAATTTAAAGGGCAGTCTCTCGGTGGCAACATCAAGAACAAAAACGGAAACCCATTCTTGCCTGGTTACACCATCCTAGAACGCGGTGGCATTAAGATCGGTGTCATAGGAATGGATACCCCGATGACGGAGGTCTTTGCGCAAGGTACCAACCGTTTAGAAGGCGTCACATTCACTAACCCAACCTTGGAAGTGAAGAAAATCGTCAAAGAAATTGATGATAAAGTGGATGCCATCGTATTGGTTGCCCATATGGGGATTGAGAACGAGAATGACATTGCTGACACCGGTGTCACCGACATTGCCAATGCAAACCCAGAGCTTGATGCCATCGTCGCTGGTCACATGCACACTCGCATCGATAAGGCCGTTGTGAATGGTGTTATTATTACTGAGCCCGACAAATATGGCCGAGCCCTATCTCGTATCGATCTTCAATTTGAAGAGCGCGATGGCACATTTACTCTCGTCAACAAAGACAGCTTCACCTATAAAATTAAAGGTATAGATTCTGACGAGAATATGGACGAGCTATACCAGCCTTATCATAAACAACTCCGAGAAATGGCGAACAGACCTGTCGCTCAGCTTACCGGCGTTGATTTAGTCCCTGAAAACGAAATCCGCGGTATCCCTCAAGTCCACGTTCAAGACACGGGCATCAGTGCGCTATACCAAGAAGCGAGCTTCTTCTATGCACCCAAAGCCAATATCATCGCACTTCAAATAGACAACGACAATGCAGAGCTCGATGTTGGCCCAATCAAAGCCAAAGACATCGCGTACAACTACCAATACGCAGGTGGCGAAATCACTGTCTACCAGATGACAGGCAAAGAGCTAAGAACCTACATGGAATGGTCTGCGGGCTATTTCAACTCAGTGCAACCTGGCGATGTAACCTACAGTTTTAATCCCGAGCGCAGAGCATCAAAATACTCGACCAATGACTTCTTCGCGGGCGTGACTTATACCATCGACCTTACTCAGCCTGCAGGTACACGCATCACCAACCTCGCGTTTGCTGATGGCACACCGGTTACTGATCAAACAGAAATCCGTATTGGTATGAATAGCTATCGAATGGGTCATCTAACCAAGAAAGGCGGCGTGCTAGAGGGTGAATCGTTCCCTGTACTCTTTGATACAGAAGAAGAGTATGGAGAAGAAGCAGGCACAATCCGTAACATGACCATCAAGTATCTTAAAGAAGAAAAGAACTGTCAGTATGAAGGTAAAACTCAGCAGCGATGGGCACTTTCGGGGTTAGAGAACCGCTACAATGAACAGCGAGAGATAGTGAAGTCATTGATTAATGATGAAACCATATCAATCCCCACTAGTGACGATGGCCGCTACACAAACATCGCTTCTATCAACGTAAAAGAACTGATGTTCAAATCTGACGAAGCGAAACAAGCTGCCATAACCACACTCAAAAAAAAACTGGCGCAGGCGACTGAGCAAGAGAGTAAGCAAATCAAACGTGATATCACTCTGATTGAAGCGCTCAATTAATCCCTGACCTCAACCAATAACGACTTAACGACGCTTAGAGCGTGGTTAGGTCGTTGTCGTTCCCGTCCTGCAACATCATATCTGTACTGAGTAAAACGGGTGATATTGGATGAATGAGCCGCAAAGACTGACTCATAGTTGGACAAAAGTTCGTTAGCGGCATTAGTAATAACTAACAGTAGGGAAAGCTAGTTAGCTTCGTTAACAATGTTACATACCGTTAACTCTAAGACGAAGAACATTGACTCTTTGTTTATCAATCGTGAGTTCTAGCGTTGGACGCCAAACTTTCTTGTCTCTGTGTGTTACCACAATAACAGTTGAACCTAATGCTTGAGTTTGTTGTGCTATTTTCTGTTCGGTTACTTCATCAAGTGCAGAGGTGGCTTCATCTAAAATTAGGATAGGTGCTTTTTTTATTAGAGCTCGAGCAATTGCGACTCTTTGTCTTTCACCTCCAGAAAGCCTTGATCCTTTCTGGCCTACACTTTGGTTTATTCCATCGCCTGATAAGTCAATAAGTTCACTCAGTTGAGCTTGCCTAGCAAAGAGTTCTACTTCAGCATTACTTGCCTCTGGGTTACCTACAGGGCGGGATCGCACTTTGTTAACAAATATGATCTAATATTGCCAAACCCATAATC
>NZ_OSDX01000006.1:0-142271 GCF_900382755.1 Vibrio sp. Evd11 | reverse complement strand
ACCACAACGGTATGCTAAGAACAAAAATGCCGTTCACTCTTAAGTGAACGGCATTAGACCTGTTGGTCGACTTTTTCGTTTCTGAACATGATGAGCTAATTGTTAGTCATTCTTTGATTTAACGAATTGAGACACAACAACAAAGCCGAAAGCAACCAAGTTACCCGCGAAGATAATCACTAGCCATTGAGGCATAGAAAGTTCTAAGAACTGCCACACAACCTTGCTGCAGTCTCCGTAAGCTTCAAACATCCACGGAACCCATTTGTTTAGTGGCGCCCAACTAGGGAAGGTCACGAATAAATCACAGGTTGCAAAAGGAGACGGGTTGAACTGGTAATCGACGTGCTCTAAAGCCAGCGTCAAACCCTTGTACGCGCCAAACCCCCAACCAGCAAGACCTAGCCAACGTGATATCGGGTTATTTGGAGCTATAGCGCCAATCATTGCCGCGACACCGATAGCAAGCATGGCAACGCGCTCGTAGATACACATCACGCAAGGGCCAAGCATCATTACGTGCTGGAAGAAAAGGGCACACGCTTCAAAAAATAGTATGAAAGCCAGCAGTAAAAGCCAAGATAAACGTCCCTTAGAGAAGTCTTTGAGCATTGCAAAAAAGTTCACGAATTTAATCCCGTCTATAAAATAAAAAAGCTCTGAATACTCAGAGCTTTTTATCTTGGATAAGTTTCCTAATCAACTAATATTTTTGATTAGCTAGGGAGTGTTAACCTTTCGCGGTTAAATTTTGTTCGAGATAAAAGCGTTTTAATCGCGGCGAGGGGAAAGTAGCCTAGTTATTCTAAGCAAATTCCCCTCAACAAAGAGGAAAACGCTTTTAGCCGAACCCTTCGGGCAGCGTTTGCTGGTTATTTCTACTACGTTATCGGTTTCTCATGTAGGCTAGCTACACATCAAAGCCTCTGCCTTGTATAAATACCCAGCAACTAGCTGCAAAAATCAGCTCGAAAGGTCAACACGCCCTAAATACACTTATTGTGTTTCGCAACACAAAATCAGATTAGTGACCACCAGAAACCACTGGAGCAACGACTTCACCAGTGCGCTGAATAATCCAACCTGCATCGTAGAACCAGGCTGTCATCGGTTCAACAAAGAACACGATACCAGCAAGGCCAACAAGAGCCAGTACGATAGTGTATGGCAAAGCCATGATAACCATGCGGCCGTAAGACAGTCGAATTAACGGGGCAAGTGCCGATGTTAATAAGAATAGGAATGCAGCTTGGCCGTTTGGCGTAGCAACAGAAGGTAGGTTAGTACCTGTGTTGATAGCAACAGCAAGTAGGTCAAATTGGTCACGAGTGATGATGCCTTCAACCAGTGCAGTTTTCACTTCGTTGATGTAAACCGTACCTACGAACACGTTATCTGAAACCATCGATAAGATACCGTTGGCTACGTAGAAGAGTGCGAGCTGTGCGCCTTTATCTTCAACGTGAAGTACTGCATCGATCACTGGCTTAAATAGTCCTTGGTCGATGATTACTGCAACGACTGCGAAAAAGACAGCAAGAAGGGCAGTAAATGGTAGCGCTTCTTCAAAGGCTTTACCCATCGAGTGCTCTTCAATCACACCAGTAAATGCCGTTGCTAAGATGATAACTGAAAGACCAATCAAACCGACTTCAGCGACGTGAAGCGCAAGGCCAACAATAAGCCAAACTGCAATTGCACTTTGAACCCATAGTTTTGCTACGTCTTGTTTTGTACGGTTTGCGCGTTCTTTGTTGTCAAATTCAACTAAGATTTGGCGAACGTTATTTGGCAGTTCTGCACCGTAGCCAAATACTTTGAATTTCTCTACAAGTGCACAAGTGATAATACCGCAGAAGATAACAGGCAGCGTTACAGGCAGCATTCGGATGATAAATTCACCGAACTCCCAACCTGCTTGTTTAGCAATTACCAAGTTTTGTGGTTCACCTACCATGGTCATTACACCACCCAGTGCTGTACCAACACCGGCGTGCATAAGCAATGAACGTAGGAAAGCACGGTAGTTTTCTAAGTCATCACGAGTTAGCTCAGAGATCTCTTCATCATGCGTATGATCGTGCGCAGACGTAGTGCCTTTACCTGATGCGACTTTGTGATAGATAGAATAGAAGCCAACTGCAACGCTGATAACAACGGCGATAACTGTTAGTGCGTCTAGGAATGCTGATAAGAAAGCAGCAGCAACACAGAAAGCGACAGAGAGTAAGATTTTAGATTGGATGCCAAGCAAGATCTTCGTGAAAATGAACAAAAGCAGTTCTTTCATGAAGTAAATGCCAGCAACCATGAATACGAGCAAGAGTAATACAGGAAGGTTTGCTTGCAGCTCGTGATAAACCATTTCTGGTTTGGTCATGCCAATGGCGACTGCTTGAATAGCTAATAGACCACCCGGTTGAAGAGGGTAGCATTTGAGAGCCATAGCTAGAGTGAAAATAAACTCAACCACCAACAGCCAGCCCGCAACAAATGGGTCAACTAGGAAAAAAACAAACGGGTTGATGATTAAAAAGGAAATGATGGCAAGTTTATACCAATCAGGAGCTTTACCAAGGAAGTTCTTGATAAAAGCGTTTCCGAGAGACATCGGCATGTTAATACTCTTTTATGTTGATTATGAATAGACAAGCAATACAACATTTTGAGAATCGAGCTATAAAATTGATTAAAAACTATAACTAACAGTGACTTAGAAAAACTACATTCCATGTAATGTTCTGTGGTCTTGCCAAGTCACTCCCTTAGAAACTCAAGCACTGCTTATTTTTGAGCGCAACTCTACTCTTAGATAACATTTAGTCAACAGGAAAAGCCCTGTAGCACTAAAAATACCTCTTTTTTGTTGAGAAACGCGATCAAAGTAGCGCAAGCATACCACTTAAAATGTGATAAAAACCGACTAGAATCAATATTTCAGCGAAATGATTGAAATCAACATAATAAAGACTGTTTATGTGTGATTATTACAACTTAATATTGCATTTTAATTACCTTGTAAATATGACCAATGCCATTGATTTTTAACGGTTTTTGTTGTGTTAATAAGTTGTTGTAATGGTGGTTTATAGTCACTTGCATTCCAAACTCTAAGTGTAAACGCGTGCTTAACTTTAGAGCTTTAGCTCTATTGTTGTATTTGGGTGAGTAAAGTTTTTGGGGGTATTTCAGCTAGGTAAGACTAGTGGTATGATGAGTAAATTAGAACATAATAATTAAATTGGATTGAAGTGTAGATGGTCATTAAGGCGAAGAGCCCGGCAGGATTTGCAGAAAAGTATATCATTGAAAGTATTTGGAATGGCCGTTTCCCTCCAGGTTCTATCTTGCCCGCAGAGCGTGAGCTTTCTGAACTGATTGGTGTTACACGTACTACGCTTCGTGAAGTACTACAACGTCTTGCTCGTGATGGTTGGTTGACGATCCAACACGGCAAGCCAACTAAAGTTAACCAGTTTATGGAAACCTCGGGTCTTCATATTCTTGATACGTTAATGACGTTGGATGTTGATAACGCAAGTAAAATGGTAGAAGACTTGCTTGCTGCACGTACCAATATCAGTCCTATCTTTATGCGTTATGCATTCAAAGCAAATAAAGAAGCGTCTGAGCGTACGATTACTAACGTGATTGAATCTTGTGAAGCCTTACTTGCGGCACCGACATGGGATGAATTCCTAGAGTCTTCTCCGTATGCAGACAAGATCAAACAGTCAGTGAAAGAAGACGTAGAAAAAGATGAAGCGAAGCGTCAAACGATCTTAATTGCTAAAACGTTTAACTTCTACGATTACATGCTTTTCCAACGTTTAGCATTCCATTCAGGTAACCAAATCTACGGACTGATTTTTAACGGTGTTCGTAAGCTTTACGACCGCGTTGGCAGCTACTACTTCTCTAACCCGGAAGCTCGTCGTTTAGCCATGGAATTCTACAAAGACTTGTTTGTTATTTGTGAAAGTGGTGAGCGTGAAAACCTGCCACTTGTGATTCGTAACTACGGTATCGCCAGCGCACAGATTTGGAACGAGATGAAAACAACGTTGCCAACAAACTTTACTGAAGACGACAGCTAAGTCTTTTCATTTGAGTACGGCTAGGTTTACTTGTTAAGTAAACGACGTAAAGAGCACAAAAAAGCGGCGAGATAATCAAATTATCTCGCCGCTTTTTATTTATCGATAGTTGGTGAAAACTTATCAATAGGCAGTAACTTACCCTGCAAACTCTTCTGAGTCTGGGCGGTTAGTAAACTGAACACCATTTAAGTAATCACAAAGTAATTGGTCTTCACACACTTTGTAGTTCTTATTTTCTGGCTTGCGGAAGTAAGCGCCGATCTCGTACTTACTTAAGCTAACACCAACAACTTCTAGTACATCAAGCACATCTTCAGCTTTCATGTTTAGCGCGATACGCAGCTTCATGAAAATCATGTTGTTCGTTAGTGCAACTTCAGGTTTTGGCTGCTCACCTTCTTTCTTGCCACGCTTCAGGTTGATGAAACCATTTAGAAATACCGCTAACTCTTTGTCTTTCATCGTTGCGCATGACTTGTCGTTATCTTCTTTCAGCCAGTTAATCACTTTATCGTGAGCAACGGTAACGTCAGCTTGTTCAATAGCTTTGATGATTTGTGCATTTTTAAGGTTTAGTGCGTGTTGAATACGACGCAAGATTTCATTGTTAGTCACAGGGTAGTCCTAAAAAGGTATCTGGGAGTGAATATGGCTCCAATCAAATATATTGGATTTGATAAAACACATTTTACTCTACATAGCATAGTTGAGGGCGACTCTAACAGAGAACGCTTATTTTCCATAGATATAAAAAATCCCCATAACATGGCTGTTATGGGGATCTTTAAGTGGCTAAACCGGCATTACATTACGCGCATACCTGGTTGAGCACCTTCGTGTGGTTCAAGGATCCACAAGTCACTGCCACCAGGGCCAGCAGCTAGGATCATGCCTTCAGACATACCAAACTTCATCTTACGAGGTTTAAGGTTTGCTACCATTACCGTTAGCTTGCCTTCTAGCTCTTCAGGTTTGTACGCTGACTTGATACCAGAGAATACTTGGCGAGTCTCACCACCGATGTCCAATTGGAATTTCAGTAGTTTGTTCGCTTTTGGTACTTCTTCACAAGAGATGATACGAGCAATACGCATATCGACTGCTGCAAAGGCATCGAACTCAATCTCATCTGCGATTGGCTCTTTGTCTAGCTCAGTTTGGCTTGCTTGCTCTTTTTCAGCTTCTGCTTTTTCTTTCGCAGCGGCTTCTGCGGCTGCATCTTCTTTAGAAGACTCGATCATTGCTTCCACTTTCTTCGGATCAATACGGCTAAACAGCGCTTTGAACTTAGTGATTTCGTGATCAGTGAGCGGTGTAGTAATAGCTTCCCACGTTAGCTCTTCGTTTAGGAAAGCCTCAGTGCGAGCCGCTAGCTCTGGCATAACAGGTTTCAGGTAAGCCATTAGTACGCGGAATAGGTTAATACCTACAGAAGAAACTTCTTGAAGCTCTTTCTCTTTGCCTTCTTCTTTCGCAAGAACCCAAGGTGCTTTTTCGTCAATGTACTGGTTCGCTTTATCAGCTAGTGCAGTAATTTCGCGGATAGCGCGGCTGAACTCACGAGTTTCGTATAGCTGACCGATACGCTCAGCAGCAGCAACGAATTCGTTGTATAGCTCAGGTTCTGCAAATTCAGCAGAAAGCTTGCCTTCAAAACGTTTCGTGATGAAGCCAGCGTTACGAGACGCTAGGTTAACAATTTTGTTTACTACGTCAGCGTTTACACGTTGAGTGAAGTCTTCAAGGTTAAGGTCAAGGTCATCAATACGGCTGTTTAGTTTCGCAGCGTAGTAGTAGCGTAGACACTCAGGGTCTAAGTGGTTTAAGTACGTACTTGCTTTGATGAATGTGCCTTTCGACTTAGACATCTTCGCACCGTTCACCGTTACGTAGCCGTGTACGAATACGTTGTTTGGCTTACGGAAACCAGCGCCTTCTAGCATTGCAGGCCAGAATAGGCTGTGGAAGTAAACAATGTCTTTACCGATGAAGTGGTAAAGCTCAGTTGTACTGTCTTTCTTCCAGTATTCGTCAAAGTTTAGATCGTCACGCTTGTCACATAGGTTCTTGAAAGAAGCCATGTAGCCAACAGGTGCGTCTAGCCATACGTAGAAGAATTTGTTTTTCTCGCCTGGGATTTCGAAGCCAAAGTAAGGTGCATCACGTGAGATATCCCACTGTTGCAGACCAGACTCGAACCATTCCTGCATTTTGTTTGCAGTTTCATTCTGTAGAGAGCCAGAACGAGTCCACTCTTTAAGCATGCTTTCGAACTGAGGTAGGTCGAAGAAGAAGTGCTCAGAATCTTTCATTACTGGAGTTGCGCCAGAAACCGCTGATTTAGGGTTAATTAGCTCAGTTGGGCTGTATGTCTCACCACAGTTATCACAGTTATCACCATACTGGTCTTCTGACTTACACTTAGGGCAAGTACCTTTTACAAAGCGGTCTGGTAGGAACATCTCTTTCTCAGGATCGAAAAGCTGAGAAATAGTACGGCTAGAGATGAAACCGTTCTTTTTAAGTTCTAGATAGATGTGAGAAGCTAGTTCGCGGTTCTCTTCGCTATGTGTGCTGTGATAGTTATCAAAGCTGATATCAAAGCCAGCGAAGTCTTTTTGGTGCTCTTCACTAACAGCAGCGATCATCTCTTCTGGCGTGATACCCATCTGTTGAGCTTTAAGCATAATTGGCGTGCCGTGAGCATCGTCAGCACAGATGAAGTTTACAGTGTTGCCACGTAGACGCTGGTATCGAACCCAGATATCAGCTTGGATATGCTCAAGCATATGACCAAGGTGAATAGAGCCGTTAGCGTACGGAAGCGCACAAGTTACCAAAAGTTGTCTTGGATCAGTTGCCATACTTAATAATTCGCTTTTTTGATAGGTATAAATTTTGAGAGGTAATACTACTTTATAACGTGTGATACGCCAAGTTATCAGACAAAGGATTCCCCTAGTTTTTTAGGGGTTCAGTCTTCATCTCGTGGGTGATAGCATAAATAAAAAAGGAGCCCCAATGCGTAACTTTACTTCTAAGCAAGATTTCTGTTCATGGTTGAATGAGTTCGAGTCACCAATCCTCATACCAGAGTGGGCGCTACACCAAAATATTGTATCGGTTGATCCGCGTGGATCATTTGTTATTACTTTACCTTTTGCTGCGAATCAACTGGCTGCTGATCTTAAAGACTGGATTAACGCTCAGATCGAACAGCAACTTGTCAGCGCTTTTCAATTCGAAGTGAATGTGAAGCCATCAGCGCTTGAAACTACCGTCGCCACACCATTGAAAGGCGTTAAGAACATTATCGCGGTAACGTCTGCCAAGGGGGGGGTGGGTAAATCGACAACTTCAGTAAACCTTGCGCTTGCGTTATCTAAGTCAGGTTCAAAAGTGGGCTTGTTGGATGCGGATATCTATGGTCCATCTGTGCCTATGATGCTTGGTCAACTAGACGCAAAACCAGAAGTACAGAATAACAAATGGATGATGCCAATCGAAGCTCATGGCATTTTTACTCATTCTATCGGTTACCTTGTATCAAAAGATGATGCGGCTATCTGGCGTGGTCCAATGGCGGCGAAAGCATTAGGTCAGCTCGTGAACGAAACGGTTTGGCCTGAATTGGATTACCTTGTTATCGACATGCCACCGGGTACGGGTGATATTCAGCTAACGCTTTCGCAGCAGATCCCAGTTACGGGTGCGGTAGTCGTGACAACACCTCAAGATTTGGCTTTAGCCGATGCACGTAAAGGCGTGGCGATGTTCGATAAAGTGAGCGTGCCGGTTGCAGGCTTAGTGGAAAACATGAGCTACCATATCTGTAGTCACTGTGGCGAGAAAGAGCATATCTTCGGTGCTGGTGGCGCGGAAGCTATGTCGGAAGAATTCTTCCTTGATATTTTGGCGCAGATTCCACTGCATATTGATGTGCGAGAAGACATCGATGCGGGCTGCCCAACTGTTATACGTCGTCCGGACAGCGAACATACTCGTCACTATCTTGAATTAGCTGAAAATGTGAGTGCGAAGATGTTCTGGACGGGAAAAGCGAGACCGGAAGCGATTAACTTTTCTGTGGTTGATTAGAGTAGATCAGCCTTAAAGCCGTATAAATAATACTTGGGTGAGATAAATAGCTTTTGGATTTGGCTAGATAGTCATTGGGTTTGTGCAAATAGTTGTACGCTAGTGATTCTAAAGCAAACGATTACATTCATTTAATGTATAGATAACATCAATTTGACTGTAATTAGCAAGAATGGCGACTAGAATCTATATTGTTTAGCCCCTATAATCAGGCGGTTTATCTCTTCCCACCACCAAACCATATCGGGTGCAAAATTAATGTCTGATAATAATCAATGTGTCATCGTAGGTATCGCTGGCGCTTCAGCATCAGGAAAAAGTCTGATTGCTAGTACAATTTATAATGAGTTGCGCGAGAAAGTAGGCGACCATCAAATTGGTGTTATCACGGAAGATTGCTACTACAGCGACCAAAGCCACTTGAGTATGGAAGAGCGTGTTAAAACTAACTACGATCACCCAAATGCACTGGATCATGACCTTTTATGTGAACATCTACAGCAGCTAATGAGTGGTAATGCCGTAGAAGTTCCTGAATACAGCTACACAGAGCACACACGTACTTCTGAAACGACTACACTTACTCCTAAGAAAGTGATCATTTTAGAAGGTATTCTGCTTCTGACAGACCCGCGTCTTCGTAAACTGATGCACGCAAGCGTGTTTATGGATACACCGTTAGACATCTGTCTACTACGCCGTGTTAAGCGTGATGTAGAAGAGCGTGGTCGTACAATGGACACGGTACTTAAGCAATATCAAGAAACAGTACGTCCAATGTTCATGCAGTTTATCGAGCCTTCAAAACAACATGCGGACATCATCGTTCCTCGTGGTGGTAAAAACCGTATTGCGATTGACGTGCTAAAAGCGCACATTGCGAAGTTGTTGAAGTCTTAATCGAATAAAATTTTGCCTAAGTGACTCACTTAGCTTTATTTTTTACCGAATCAGTGGCACTTTTATAGTGCCATTTTCTTTTGGAATCTAAGCAAGGAATATGCGGATGAAGAAACTACTCATTTTCATAGCTGTACCAGTGTTTGTTGTCGTTGCAGCAATTCTGGCACTAGTGCTGTTAGTGAACCCTAACCAATTTAAGCCATTAATTGTCGAACAAGCCCAAAAACACACAGGCCTAGAGCTCGTGATCGAGGGCGATATCAACTGGCAATTCTTCCCATCTATTGGCTTCGAACTTGGTCAGACTGAATTACGTAACCCTGAAGGATTCACCCAACCAAACCTGTTTAAGGTTGATACCGTTGGCGTTGATGTTTCTGTTACCCCGCTATTTAGCAACCAACTAGAGATCGGCAACATTACTCTAGATGGTGCAGAATTCTATTTAGAAACGCTTAAAGATGGTCGTAAGAATATCGACGCGCTAACGCAAGCATCAGCTCCTCAAGAGTCTGAGCCTGCAGCTGACGCAAGTTCTGAATCAACACCTGCGCCCCAAGAGCAAAGTGCTACAGACGCATCTGGCTGGACGATCAACCTTGCAGGCGTCACTGTTTCAAATGCATTGTTTGAGATGGACGACAAACAAGCTGGTTCATTCACTAAGCTATACGATGTGTCTTTGAACCTTTCTGAGTTTGCCGTTGATACATGGACAACCGCCACGTTTGCGGCTTCTGGTGAAAACAATCAACAGAAGTTCTCTGCAAACGGCAGTGCTGAATTCAAATTAGCGGAAGGCTTTGCAAGTTACGCACTGCGTAATATTGACTTAAACGCTAAGTTCAATGATCCAGCAACGTCGATTGAGTCAGCAAAGATTGGTTTGAATACGTTTGAGTTCGATAAGGTAAACCAACTGACTTACGCTGTAATCGGTAATGCGGCTGGCCTTGACCTTGATCTTAAAGGTGGCGGTGAACTTACCGTCGATAGCGCGATTTCAAAAGTAACGCTGAACAAATTAACGTTAGACTCAACATTCAAAGGCGACACGCTTCCTCAGTCTCCAATGAAAGTCGACATGCAGTCTGATTTAAGCTTCGATCTTAACAAGAGCCACCTGAGCTTTGTGTTAGAGAAGCTACAAGCTAACGCTATTGCTTTAGACGGTAAAGCAGACGTAACCCTATCTGAAATACCAAAGGTTCGTTTTTCTCTCCATAGCCCGAATATTGATTTAGATGAATTCTTAGGTTTAGGCAACTCAACAGAAACTGCGAGCACCGCGCCTTCAGATTCTGCTGGTGGCTCAACTTCAAGTGCTGGCAGCTCGGCTCCGGCGAAAGAAGTCGAACCTGACCTTTCTGCATTGAAAACGCTCGACGTGAAAGGTGATATCACGATTGATAAGTTCAAGGCGAGCAATGCGAAAATGCAGAACGTTAAAACAGCATTTTCGGTAAACCGTGGTATCGCAGAGCTAACATCATTCACATCGAATCTTTACCAAGGCTCTATTTCTGCTACCGCTAAGCTAGACGCTCGTAAAACACCAGCGACTTACACGGCTAAGAAGAAAATTAAAGGCGTTAAGGTTCAACCGTTACTGGTTGATGTAGCGAATAACGACATGCTGGAAGGTACCGGTAATATCGATGTTAACGTTAAAGGTAAGAGCCTGACGCCAACTGGAATCAAGAAGAACCTAGTTGGAACCATCGCGATTAACTTTGAAGACGGTGCGGTAAATGGCATCAACGTTGCTCAACTGATTCGAGAAAATTACGCTAAGATCAAAGGCGAAAAAGTCGAAAGCAAAGATGAGACTCAAAAGACTGACTTCAGTGCAATGAAAGCGACACTGAAAGTTGATAAGGGTTGGGTTTCAACGAACGACTTATCGGCACAGTCACCACTGCTACGTGTGACCGGCCAAGGTAAAGCAAACTTCATCAATGAAACGGTCGACTTCCTTGTTCGTACATCGATTGTTGGTTCGCTTGAAGGTCAGGGCGGTAAGAACATTGATGACCTGAAAGATGTGACCATCCCAATTAAGGTGACAGGCCAATGGGCTGACCCGAAATTTGCGCTTGTTTTTGATGATGTGTTGAAACAAAAAGCACAGAAAGAGATCGACCGTGGTGTGAATAAGCTAACGGATAAGATCAAAGACGAGAAGACCAAAGAAGCGGTTGATGGTTTGTTGAAAGGCTTCTTTAACTAAACCTTTCTAACTCGCATATAAACGAAGCGCCATTCCTGTTGAAGGAATGGCGCTTTTTTTTGGATGCTTATATTACTTTCGAGAGATTCCCTATGACACTCGTCCCTCGTTCTAGGGAATGACGATCGGTGCTCGTCCTTTATTTAGGGGAGTAACACTGAAGAGTCGTCATCCTCGAGAGGGAAGAATGACCGAGTCGGGGATCTCTAGTTGAATGCGATTACCAGTCAACGCCTTGCAGAGCTTTGACTCCAGATTCAAAAGCGTGTTTTACGTTACGAACTTCTGAAACAGTATCTGCCATCTCCGTTAAAGTGCGGTGCGCGCCACGCCCAGTAATGATTACTGACTGCATTTTAGGGCGGTTATTCAGAGCTTCCACCACTTCATCCAGTTCGATATAGCCATAGCTCACCATGTAAGTCAGCTCATCAAACAGAATCACATCAATCGACTCATCGGCTAGCATGCGCTGACACTCTTTCCACACGCGCTGCGCGGCTTCGATATCTTGAGCCTTGTTTTGGGTTTCCCAAGTGAAGCCGGTTCCCATAACTTGGAATTCCACATCCAGTTTTTGAAGAACGCTCTTTTCGCCGTTATCCCAAGTCCCTTTGACAAATTGTGCAACGGCACATTTCTTACCATGACCAACTGCACGTGTAATGGTACCAAAACCGGATGTTGATTTTCCTTTACCATTACCAGTGATAACCAACAATAGTCCTTTCACTTCTTGCGCTGCTGCAACACGTGCATCGACTTGTTCTTTTACTTTCTGTTGTCTTGCTTTATGGCGTTGTTCTTTGTTGTCTTCGGTCGACATAACAAATCCTTTTAAGTTGTGATTGTGCCTATCATAGCCTAACTTAACGATAGCAAAAACCATCGGAAGAACAGGTGATTACGGATGAAAAAGATACTCGTTGTTTGCATGGGGAATATTTGTCGTTCGCCAACAGGTGAAGCGGTGCTCAGAAAGAAGGCCCAGCAGATGGATATTGATGTAACGGTCGACTCCGCGGGGACGATTGGCTTCCATCAAGGTAACCCACCAGATTCACGTTCTAAGTCAGCAGGTGAAAATCGTGGCTACAGCTTCAAAGGTATTACGTCTCGCAAGGTAGTGATGAATGATTTTGATGAGTTTGATTTAATACTGGCCGCAGATAAGGCAAACTTAGATGATCTAACGGATCAGTGTCCTGCCCACCTCCAATATAAGCTCGCGCTATTTTTGAGTTTTGGAGAGTCGCAGTATCAAGAGATCCCGGATCCTTATTATGGTGAGGGAAATGGTTTTGAATTGGTGTTGGATTTGATTGAAGAGTCTAGCGAAGCGATATTGCGCTCAATGTAGTATGGGGGCAATGTTTGTTGTTGGGTAATAAGTCTAAGGGCTGGCTTATAGGTATAAAAAAGGCCGACATTCAATGCCGGCCTTTCTAAATCTAGCTTTAGGTTATGACTAAGCTTACTTAGACATTACTTTGTAGATTGGGTCTTCTGCAACGTTCGCTTCAACTAAGCTACCGGCTTTGTGCAGCATAGCAACACAGTCTTGGCTTAGGTGGCGAAGGTGAAGTGTCTTACCTAATGCAGCGTAGCGCTCAGCAATCGTGTCGATCGCTTCAATTGCAGAGTGATCAGTCACGCGTGAGTTTGCGAAATCAACGATAACATCTTGTGGATCGTTGTATGCGTCAAACAACTCAAGGAAGTTAGCGGTTGAACCAAAGAAGATTGGACCGTTAACTTTGTACTCTTTAGAGCCTTCAGCGTTAACTGATTTGTCTGCGTAGATGTGTTTAGCATGTTGCCATGCGAACATGAGTGCCGAAGCAACAACACCCACACCAACAGCGACCGCAAGGTCCGTTAGTACTGTTACCACGGTAACCAGAACGATAACGAAAAAATCTTGCTTAGGAACGCGACGCGCAAGCTTGAAGGTTGCCCATTCAAACGTACCGATAACAACCATGAACATTACGCCCACAAGTGCTGCTAGAGGAATCATTTCAATCAATGCAGAGCCAAACAGGATGAACATTAGTAGTGCAACTGCCGCTACGATACCTGAAAGACGACCACGACCACCTGAGTTTACGTTGATCATCGATTGACCGATCATCGCACAACCACCCATCGCACCGAATACAGAACACGTTACGTTAGCCATACCTTGACCAACACATTCACGGTTAGATTGGCCACGAGTGTTTGTCATTTCGTCTAGTACCGTCAGTGTCAGTAGAGACTCGATCAAGCCGATAGCTGCAAGGATAATTGCGTATGGCAGGATGATTTGCAATGTTTCGAAAGAAAACGGAACTGCAGGAATTGAGAAAGTTGGTAGAGAGCCCGCTAGCGTAGCGGCTTCGTCACCAGACATCGTACGTAGGAAGTCAACAACAGTACGAGTTTCGAGATCAAGTCCTACAACCAAAGCCGTTACCGTTACAATAGCAACCAGTGAAGAAGGTACTGCTGTAGTGATTTTAGGTAAGAAGTGGATGATACCCATAGTGAGTGCTACTAGGCCTAGCATTAGTGTCATTTGGCCGCTTGGTAACCAAGTTAACGCTCCCGTTACGTCTGGCGCTTTAAATTGACCAAGCTGAGCAAGAAAGATCACAATCGCCAAACCGTTCACGAAACCAATCATTACTGGGTGTGGAACGATACGGATAAATTTACCTAACTTGAATACACCCGCTGCAATTTGCAGAAGACCAGCCAGCATAACGGCTGCGAATAGGTATTGAACGCCATGGGTTGCTACTAGGCTCACCATTACAACAGCCATTGCGCCAGTTGCACCAGAAATCATACCTGGACGACCGCCGAAGACAGAAGTGATTAAACCTACGATGAATGCTGCGTAAAGACCAACCATTGGGTCAACGCCAGCAACAAAGGCGAATGCTACGGCTTCAGGTACCAGAGCTAGGGCTACTGTAAGACCTGAAAGCACGTCATTTTTTACAGAGTGCTTTGAAAATTGTGGGAATTCGAACATGTTTGCTCAGCTATGCTAAAAATGGATTTACCGACACGAGTGTATTGCGTAGCCAAACAGTGATGGAAAAGAGCGGCAATAGCTAAGTGTCGAAAAGATAAGTGCGCGAATGCTACCCAAAAATGTGACTAAGTTCAAGGTTGAACCTAACTTTGAGTAATATATCTGTTAATTTTTATTCGATTAGTAGATATGAAAAAGGCTGCTTTAATAAGCAGCCTTTGATTCTGTTTACTTGTAATTATTTATTAGTAATCACTAGTAGTTTGGCTTAGTCATACCTGCGCCAGCTTTGTTCGACGCTGCCTGACTGCCTGCACCTTTCGATACAAAACGCTCAGTGCGGAACGGAGCTGCAACAACTTCAATCTCTTTGATCTCTTGTGGACCAGGAGCTTTAGTCATTGGTGAGCCTGCTTGCTTCTTCGCAACCGTTGCTTTTGGTGCAGCTTGAGGAGCTTCTGCTTTTACAACAGGCACTTCTTCAACTTTTGCACTTTCAGCTTTAGGTGCTTCAGCTTCAACAACTGGTGTTGTCTCTTTTGCTGCAACAGGCGCTTCGACTTTCGTTGCTTCTACAATCACTGGAGCTTCAACTTTCTCAGTTTCAACGACCACTGGTGCTTCTTCAACGACTACAGGAGCTTCAGTTACCTGAGCTTCAGAGCGAGTTTCTTCAGCAACAACTGCGTTTTCACGAGAGATGATTACTTTACCCATAGCTAATTCAGGACAAGCAAAACCGCCAGCCATCACTACGTTGCTCTGAGGTGCATTCTCTTGAACTGTATTTTGTTCTTGAGCTTGAACAGCAACTTGAGTTTCAGTAGCAACCTGAGTTTCAACAGCAACGTCCATTTCAGGTTTTGTCTGATTATGGTGAGGTTTTGGAATGAAGCGAGGCATCACTTTACCCATAGCCATCTCTGGAGAAGCTACACCACCTTTACGTAGGCGGAATGGGTTAGGGCGACGATCACGACCGCGACGACGACGTTGACCACTTGCACGTAGGTGACGTGGAGAACGACGGTTACGACGTTGCTTCGGCTCTTCCTGTTCAGTTTGCTCAGAGTTTGCTTGAGTTGCTTCTACTTGTTCCGCAACTTTCTGCTCTTGTGCTACTGATTGATCTTTCGCAATAGACTGTTCTTTAGCAACAGCAGACTCATTTGACGAGTTTTCTGCAGCTTCAGCTTGTTGGTCTTTAATACGAACTTGTTTGTTCAGTTTACGACGCTGACGACGCTCTTTAATCTTAGCTGCTTTCGCTTCTGGCTTAGCCTTAGGCGCTTCTAGTTTATCAGCTTGAGCTTCTGCCGCTAGCTGTAGACCTTCTTCTGCTAATTTAGATGGTGCTAGCTCTTCGCGTTGCTTCTGCTCATCACGTGGCTTATTGCGACGGTCTTGCTTAGGCTTACGAGGCTGACGAGTTTGCTGTGGAGCAGTTTCTTTCTGCTCTTCAGGTTTCTCATCACGAACTGGTTTACGACGGCGTTTGTTGTCACGGTTTTCGTTACGATTGTCACCACGTTCGTTACGTTGTTCGCTACGGTCACCACGCTCGTTACGTTGTTCGCCACGGTCACCACGTTGGTTACGACGGCGGTTGTCGTTACGATCACGGCGTTGACGGTTACCATTGTTGCGATTGTTCTTAGGTTTCTCTTCTTGCTTCTCTTCTTCTTTTTTCTCTTCTTGAGTTGAAGAGAAAAATAAGAAGCTACCGATAGCTTTGAAGAAACGACCAACTAAGCCTGGTTCTTGAGTCGCTGCTGATTCAGATTTTTTCTCTTCTACAGCTTTAGGTGCTGGAGCAGGAGTCGGTGCTGATTGAGCAGGAGCCGCGAAGCCTTTAAGAGCTGGCTCTTCGATCTTCTTAGGACGAATAGTCTGTTCTGCTGGTTCTTTGCTTTCTACTTCTTTTAGAGCTTCTAGCTTGGTAGGCAGCAAGTAAGACAGTAGATCGAACTCTTCACCTTCACGAACACGGATAACCTCAAAGTGTGGTGTTTCCATGTCAGAGTTAGGAACTACAGTGATCTTAACTTCTTGGTTCTTCTCGATGTGGTTTACTGAGCGACGTTTCTCGTTCAATAGGTAAGAAGCGATTGGAACAGGCACAACAGCAAGTACTTGTGCTGTGTTGTCTTTCAGAGCTTCTTCTTCGATCAGACGTAGAACAGATAGTGCTAGTGATTCGTTATCACGAACAACACCAGTACCTGTACAACGAGGACAAATGTGGTGGCTTGCTTCTGCTAGTGATGGGCTCAAACGTTGACGAGACATCTCTAGAAGACCAAAGCGAGAAATACGACCAATCTGAACACGTGCACGATCTAAACGAACGGCATCACGTAGACGGCTTTCAACTTCGCGTTGGTGGCGAACCGGAGTCATATCGATGAAGTCGATAACAACAAGACCACCTAGGTCACGTAGACGTAATTGACGTGCAATTTCATCGGCTGCTTCTAGGTTAGTGTTTAGCGCTGTTTCTTCAATATCGCTGCCCTTTGTTGCACGAGCAGAGTTGATATCGATAGAAGTTAGAGCTTCTGTTGGGTCGATCACGATAGAACCACCAGACGGAAGACGAACTTCACGTTGGAAAGCAGATTCGATCTGGCTTTCAATCTGGTAATGGCTGAATAGTGGCACTTCACCATCGTATTTCTTAACGCGATTCATGAAATCTGGGCGTATTAATTGAATGTGCGCTTGTGCACGTTCAAAAATAGTATTGCTGTCGATTAGAATCTCGCCAATATCACGACGTAGATAGTCACGAATCGCGCGAACGATAACGTTACTTTCTTGGTGAATAAGGAAAGGAGCTGCATTTGAATCAGAAGCTTGCTTAATAGCGCCCCAGTGATTCAATAGAACGTTCAAGTCCCACTCTAGCTCTTCTGCACTTTTGCCAACACCTGCTGTACGCACGATTAAGCCCATGCCTTGAGGAAGCTCAAGAGTGCTTAATGCTGCTTTCAGTTGAGTGCGTTCATCACCTTCGATACGACGAGAAATACCGCCAGCACGAGGGTTATTAGGCATAAGAACTAAGTAACTACCAGCCAAAGAGATGAAAGTTGTCAGTGCAGCGCCTTTGCTACCACGTTCTTCTTTCTCAACTTGTACGATTACTTCTTGTCCTTCTCTTAGCACTTCTTTAATGCTAGGACGGCCTTGGTATGTATAACCTTCAGGGAAGTATTCGCGGGCAATTTCTTTAAGAGGGAGGAAACCGTGACGTTCTGCGCCGTAATCAACAAATGCCGCTTCTAGGCTTGGTTCAATACGGGTAATACGTCCTTTGTAGATATTCGCTTTCTTTGACTCGTGACCTGGACTTTCGATATCTAGATCGAACAGTCGCTGGCCATCAACCAAAGCGACACGCAACTCTTCTTTTTGAGTTGCGTTAATTAACATTCTTTTCATTTAGAAATTCTCATTGTCTTTTCTTATTTTCATCATTGGTCTTATCGCTTTATTCGTTTCTCATGGTGCCAGATCCCATGGCTTTATCGGTGCAGCCTCCCGGCTGGAGAGGGATGCTCTGGGGCACGTCAGTCATCATAGGGAGTTAGCCTATGATCCGCGATGTGGCGGTGAATACTCAACATGAGTGTACGTGAGTAGAGCGATAAGGAACTCAGTTGACCGTGTCTTACGCCGATTGCAGCACTGTCTAATCTGAGTCATCTACTCATTTACTTGCTTATGAATGGTTAGCTGTTTAAATATTAGTCAATCCACTGATAGCAGCTGTGAACTATAGCAGTGGTCGGTAAACACAGCAATCTGCTTTGTCGTAATGCGGTAAAAAAAACAGTTTTTGTTTGGGTTTTGATAGCTCTAACTCACTGTCTATAAATAATTTATCAATTGATATTTTAATTTGCAGGAAGCTTGGTGCTTTTTTGTTCGAAGAATCAAAGAAATATAGAACTTCAATGACCTTTTAGGGATAGATCAGCAGGGATTATAGATAAATAAGTTCAGAATAGGGTTAAGAAAATCTCAATTATCAAAAGTGACAGTGATACAATAGCCCAATGAGCGAAATTAGAACCCAAGTCCAATTTGTCGACATTGACGAAGATATGGCTGGTCAGCGTATTGATAACTTCTTACGCAACCAATTAAAAAATATCCCGAAAAGCATGATTTACCGAATCGTGCGTAAAGGCGAAGTCCGCGTAAACAAAAAACGCATCAAGGCTGAATACAAACTAAAAGCAGGTGATTTAGTTCGTATTCCACCAGTCACTATTGAAGAGAAAACAGAAGAGAACGTACCAAGCACTAGACTCAATAAGGTTTCGGAATTGGAACAGTGCATCATTTATGAAGATGATCACATGCTGATTCTTAATAAACCGTCGGGGACTGCCGTTCACGGTGGTAGCGGGTTAAAGTTTGGCGCGATTGAAGCATTGCGTGCACTTCGCCCTGATGCTCGTTTTCTTGAATTAGTGCATCGTATTGATAGAGATACGTCTGGCATTTTGCTTGTTGCTAAGAAGCGCTCGGCGCTAAGACACCTTCAAGCACAGTTCCGTGAAAAAACGGTTCAAAAATACTACTTCGCTTTAGTGATGGGCGAATGGAAGAACAGCTGTAAAGTGGTTAATGCCCCTTTATTGAAAAACGAAGTAAACAGCATTGTTCGCGTTAACCCGAATGGTAAGGCTTCTGAAACTCGTTTTAAGGTTTTGGAAAAATTCCAAGATGCGACGTTAGTTCAGGCAAGCCCAATTACCGGCCGTACGCACCAAATCCGTGTGCACGCTCAGTATACTGGCCACCCAATTGCTTGGGACGACCGTTACGGTGATCGTCGCTTTGATGCTTACACGGGTAAAGTGGGATTGAATCGTTTGTTCTTACATGCCGCCAACATTAAGTTTACCCACCCAGGTAGCGAAGAGAAGATGGATATCTCGGCTCCAATGGAAAAAAGGCTAGAGAGAGCACTCACTGGTCTACGTAAGCTTTAAGAAGATACGCAAGGGTTAGCTGTTTTTAGCCTTACTTCTCTACTAACAAAAAAGGTTGACGAAATTCGTCAAACTTTTTTGTTTTCATCTGTTGTAGAAGATCCCCAACTCGCTCTTGAGGATGACGACTTTTTAAAGTCAGGTTCTACATCATGAGCTGATTGGATAATGTAGTTATCTTCGTCCTTCCCTAGACTGACGAAGGAAGGAGTCGGGAATCTCCAACAGAGAGAGTACCCGCTATAACACATTCATTCCTTGCGCTTCTAACATATCGACCAGATCGATCAGCGGTAAGCCGATCAAGGTATTCGGGTCTTTACCTTCCATTTTCTTAAATAACGCGATACCTAACCCTTCACACATAAAACTGCCAGCGCAGTAATAAGGCTGCTCTTTCTCAACATAAGCAATGATCTGCTGATCTGTTAAATCACGGAAATGCACGATAAAGGTATCTAAGCGAGTGTCGGCTTTATTGGTTTCACTGTTCCATACCGTTATCCCAGTATAGAAAGTGATGCTTTTACCGCTTTGGCGAGATAGTTGCTCAATCGCTTTTTCACGAGTGTGTGGTTTACCAATGATTTCTCCATCAATCACACACACTTGATCGGAACCAATCACTAGGCTTGGTTTTTCAACCACACAAGACTTGGCTTTTGTCTCGGCAAGACGCGTCACTAACTGTTGAGGTGTCTCTTTTGGAAGTGGCGTTTCATCGCAGTCAGGCTTCGCTGTGACAAAGTCTAACTGTAGTTTTTTGAGGATCTCTTGCCTAAATGGAGATGTAGAAGCTAAAACTAGTTGGTAATTTCTCATTTTAATTTACAATTCGTGTAAGCATTTAGTTCAGGATAACGTAACTTATCCTGCTATTCATAATGCTCTGAACAGGAAAGGTAGGAAAGTACATTTTTTTTGCCATTTCCTTTGACTAAACACGATTTGGAAGATAAGATTCGCGCCCTATGCAAAAGGAAAAAATACCGCGTACAGTTGATCCGGCAAGAACGGCTCAAAAACGACTCGATATGGATGGTATCATTCAAGTCAGTCTTTTGAAGCGTTTAACTGAAACAACTGAAGGCGTAAAACGTGACGCGCAAGTCTCAATGTCATTTGGGCTTGATGAACAACGATTAGTCGTTATCTCTGGTAAAGCTAACGTCGAAGTCGATTTAGAGTGTCAACGTTGTAATGAGGTTTTCGCACATGAGTGCGATGTCCAATTTACTTATACTCCTGTTTACAGCGAGAAAAGTGAAGAGGAAGCACCGGAAGAGTACGATTTGGTAGATCTGAACGAGTACGGTGAGTTAGACCTGATTCAATTAGTTGAAGACGAGTTCATCCTTGGATTGCCACAAATAGCAATGCACGACGATGCGAAATGTAGCGTTAACTCAAATAACTTGGTGTTTGGTGAACTTCCTGAAGAAATTGAGGAAGATAAAAAGCCGAATCCATTTGATGTTTTAAAAAACTTAAAGAAGTAACTTATTAGTAAGTATCTTTAAGAATTTACATAGGAGTAGGGTCAATGGCCGTACAAAAGAGCAAGAAATCACGTTCAATGCGTGGCATGCGTCGTTCACACGATGCGCTAACTACAGCAGCACTTTCTGTAGACGCAACTTCAGGTGAAACTCACCTACGTCACAACGTGACTGCCGAAGGTTTCTACCGCGGCAAAAAGGTTATCAACAAGTAAGGTTGACCTTTGCAAAATCTAACCGTTGCGCTTGATGCAATGGGCGGGGACTTCGGTCCTCGTGTTACAGTGCCTGCCGCCGTGCAGGCACTGTCGTATTTCCCAGAGCTAAAAGTCATTCTAATAGGTGATCGCAACGCGATCACATCTCAATTATCTTCATTAGGTCGAATGCCTGATTCTCGTTTGAGTATCCAGCATTGTGATCGAGTCATTTCCAATTCTGAAAAACCTTCACTGGCCCTACGCAACAGTCAGGGTAGCTCTATGCGTGCTGCTATCGATCTGGTTGCCGAGTCACAAGCTGATGCTTGTGTGAGTGGTGGCAACACCGGCGCACTGATGGCGTTATCTCGTTTCCGACTCAAACTCCTTCCTGGTATTGATAGGCCTGCATTGGTTTCAGCTTTGCCTACCGCTTCTGGCAACCGTACATGGATGCTTGATTTAGGAGCGAACGTTTCTAGTGACGCGGATTCACTGTTTCAGTTTGCCGTAATGGGCAGTGCATTAGCAGAACAACATTTAGGTCGCGTGCCTCGTGTCGCTATCTTGAATATCGGCGCTGAAGAAATCAAAGGCAATGACCTTGTAAAACGATGCGCTGAAATGTTGTCGAATACTCAGTCTGTGAACTTCATAGGCTATATTGAAGGTAATCAATTACTTCAAGATGCTGCTGATGTCGTCGTATGTGATGGTTTTGTGGGCAATGTCTGCTTAAAAACGTGTGAAGGTACGGCTCAGCTCTTTATTGATAAGCTAAAAACGCGCATGATGGCTTCAACAATAAAGGGTTGGATCGCCAGAATGTTGTTTTCTGAGCTATTTACTGAATTAAAAACCTTGAACCCCGACCAGTATAACGGCGCAAGTTTGTTAGGATTGCGCGGCATTGTCATTAAAAGCCATGGAAGTGCTGATGTGTCTGCAGTCGTCAACGCGATTGGTGAGGCAGTACACGAGGTCAAACGACAAGTCCCCAGTCGCATTAGCGATCGTTTGGAAGCGGTTTTACTCGAGAGGCATTATTAGTCTTCATGTATAGCAAAATTTTAGGTACTGGCAGCTACTTGCCATCTCAGGTGCGTACTAACGCAGACTTAGAGAAAATGGTAGAGACTAGCGATGAGTGGATCGTTGCTAGAACAGGTATTAAAGAGCGTCGTATTTCAGCGGAAAACGAAACTGTTGCGGATATGGCGTTTTACGCTGCTGAGAATGCCATTGAAATGGCAGGTATCGACAAAGAAGATATTGATTTAATCATCGTTGCGACAACCAGCAGTAGCCACACATTTCCGTCTTCGGCATGTCAGGTACAAGGCAAGCTTGGTATCAAAGGCTGCCCTGCGTTTGATTTGGCTGCGGCGTGTTCTGGTTTTGTCTACGCACTGTCTGTTGCTGATCAACACATCAAGACTGGCATGTGTAAAAATGTTTTGGTAATCGGTGCGGATGCACTGTCAAAAACCTGTGATCCGACTGACCGCTCTACTATCATCCTATTTGGTGATGCAGCAGGTGCGGTGGTTGTAGGCGCAAGCGAAGAGCCAGGTATTTTGTCTACTCACATTTACTCTGACGGTAAATACGGTGAGCTTCTAAGCTTAGAAGTACCAAAGCGTGGCGGTGATGCAGACAAATGGCTGCACATGGCAGGCAACGAAGTATTTAAAGTGGCAGTAACTCAGCTTTCTAAGCTAGTTAAAGACACATTAGCGGCGAACAATATGGATAAGTCAGAGCTTGATTGGTTAGTTCCGCATCAAGCGAATTACCGTATTATCTCTGCAACCGCTAAAAAGCTGACAATGTCGCTTGATCAAGTAGTGATTACTCTTGATAAGCACGGCAATACGTCGGCAGCAACCGTACCAACGGCCCTAGATGAGGCTGTTCGCGACGGGCGAATTAAACGTGGTCAAACGCTTCTACTTGAAGCATTTGGCGGCGGCTTCACTTGGGGTTCTGCGTTAGTTAAATTCTAACCCCAAGCGATAATCAACAAACAAGGCACATAACTTATGTGCCTTATTCAATTTTTTGCTTTGCTTAAAGGAAAATTACAATGAGCAAATTTGCTATCGTATTCCCAGGCCAAGGCTCTCAAGCTATCGGTATGCTTGCTGACCTAGGCGAACAGTATGATGTTGTTAAAAAGACATTTGCTGAAGCTTCAGAAGCACTTGGTTACGATCTATGGGCATTGGTTCAAGATGGTCCAGTAGAAAATCTAAATGAAACTTTCCGTACTCAACCGGCTATACTCACTGCGTCTGTTGCAATTTGGCGTGTATGGCAAGAGCTTGGTCTAGAGCAACCTGCAAACCTAGCAGGCCACAGCCTAGGCGAATATTCTGCACTAGTATGTGCGGGTGTTATCGACTTTAAAGAAGCGATCAAGCTGGTTGAGCTACGTGGCCAACTAATGCAAGAAGCAGTTCCTGCGGGCGTTGGTGCAATGTACGCAATCATCGGTCTAGATGATGAAGCGATTGCGAAAGCGTGTGAAGAAGCGGCGCAAGACGAAGTTGTGTCTCCAGTTAACTTTAACTCTCCTGGCCAAGTTGTTATCGCAGGTAACAAGGCGGCAGTAGAGCGTGCTGGTGCTTTATGTAAAGAAGCAGGCGCGAAACGTGCTCTTCCTTTACCTGTATCTGTGCCGTCTCACTGTGCTCTTATGAAGCCTGCAGCAGACAAGCTAGCGGTTGCTCTAGAAGCTCTGGAGTTCAACACGCCGGCACTGCCTGTTATCAATAACGTCGATGTTATTGCTGAAACAGACCCTGCAAAAATCAAAAGCGCACTTGTTCGTCAGCTTTACAGCCCAGTTCGTTGGACTGAAGGCGTACAAGCGATGAATGAGCAAGGCGTTGAGAAGCTACTAGAATTAGGCCCAGGTAAGGTTCTTACTGGTCTAACAAAACGAATCGTAAAAACTATGACAGCTGCTGCAGTTAATGACACTGCATCACTAGAAGCTGCTAAGTAAATAAACACTTAATAGAGAAGTTATGATGAATTTAGAAGGCAAAGTTGCACTAGTTACAGGCGCAAGCCGTGGCATCGGTCGTGCAATCGCTGAACTTTTAGTTGAACGTGGTGCTAAAGTTATTGGTACTGCTACGTCTGAAGGCGGCGCTGCTGCAATCAGCGAGTACCTTGGTGAGAACGGTAAAGGTCTTGCTCTTAATGTCACTGATGTTGACTCAATTGCTGCTACACTGAAAACCATCAACGATGAATTCGGTGCGATTGACATTCTAGTTAACAACGCAGGTATCACTCGTGATAACCTTCTTATGCGTATGAAAGACGATGAGTGGAATGACATCATCGATACTAACCTGACGCCTATCTTCCGCATGTCTAAAGCTGTATTGCGTGGCATGATGAAGAAGCGCCAAGGCCGTATCGTAAACGTTGGCTCTGTAGTCGGTACTATGGGTAACGCTGGTCAAGCTAACTACGCAGCAGCAAAAGCTGGTGTAATTGGTTTCACTAAATCAATGGCTCGTGAAGTTGCGTCTCGTGGTATTACAGTGAACACTGTAGCTCCAGGTTTCATCGAAACAGACATGACTAAAGCGCTAAATGATGACCAACGTGCAGCAACTTTGGCGAATGTACCAGCAGGTCGACTAGGTGACCCTCGCGAAATCGCTGAAGCTGTGGTATTTTTGGCGTCACCTGCGGCAGCTTATATCACAGGTGAAACACTTCACGTCAATGGCGGTATGTACATGGTGTAAATTATGTGCAACATTTGTGCATGATTTAAGTCAAGATCATACGTAATTTCGGTTAAAATCGTGAAAATTGTGGTTTGACCAGAAAAGTTGACCTTGCAACTTTCAATAGATTGAATAAACTACGGAAAACATCGCATAAAGCGAACTCTGTAAAGGAAAAGAAAAAATGAGCAACCTCGAAGAACGCGTAAAGAAAATCATTGTTGAACAGCTTGGTGTAGACGAAGCTGAAGTTAAAAACGAAGCTTCTTTCGTTGATGACCTAGGTGCAGATTCTCTAGACACAGTTGAGCTAGTAATGGCTCTAGAAGAAGAATTCGACACTGAAATCCCAGATGACGAAGCTGAGAAAATTACTACTGTTCAAGCTGCTATCGATTACGTAACTAGCGCTCAGTAATAATCTCTCCCAGGCGGTCACCTTGACCGCCTGTGTTTTATCTAACTTATCTATCCTCATCTTAAATCACCTCAATCCCCGGAGTGTAATATCGTGTCCAAGCGTCGTGTAGTTGTCACTGGCATGGGTATGTTGTCGCCGGTAGGCAACACTGTAGAATCCTCTTGGAAAGCCCTGCTAGCTGGTCAAAGTGGTATCGTTAATATCGATCATTTTGATGCAACCAATTTCTCAACTCGTTTTGCAGGTCTAGTTAAAGACTTTAACTGCGAAGAGTATATGACTAAAAAAGATGCTCGTAAGATGGACTTGTTCATCCAGTACGGCGTCGCAGCAGGTATTCAAGCTTTAGATGATTCAGCCCTAACTATTACTGAAGAAAACGCTCCTCGTGTAGGCGTTGCTATCGGTTCTGGTATTGGTGGTCTTGGTTTGATCGAAGCCGGTCACCAAGCTCTAACTGAAAAAGGCCCTCGTAAAATCAGCCCGTTCTTCGTACCGTCGACGATCGTGAACATGATTGCGGGTCACATGTCTATCATGCGTGGTCTACGCGGTCCAAACATCGCGATTTCTACGGCATGTACGACTGGCCTACATAACATTGGCCACGCGGCTCGTATGATCGCATACGGCGATGCTGACGCAATGCTAGCGGGTGGTGCTGAAAAAGCATCGACACCACTAGGTATGGGCGGTTTTGGTGCGGCTAAAGCACTGTCTACTCGTAACGATGAGCCTCAAAAAGCTTCTCGTCCATGGGACAAAGGCCGCGATGGCTTCGTTCTTGGCGACGGTGCAGGCATGATGGTTCTTGAAGAGTATGAACATGCTAAAGCTCGTGGCGCTAAGATTTACTGTGAGCTAGTTGGCTTCGGTATGTCGGGTGACGCTTACCACATGACATCTCCAAGTGAAGATGGCTCTGGTGGTGCACTAGCAATGGAAGCGGCTATGCGTGATGCAGGCATTACTGGTGAACAAATCGGTTATGTTAACGCACACGGTACTTCGACTCCTGCAGGTGACGTAGCTGAAGTTAAGGGCATCAAGCGTGCTCTTGGCGAAGCAGGCAGCAAGCAAGTCTTGGTTTCTTCTACGAAATCAATGACAGGCCACCTTCTAGGTGCTGCTGGTTCTGCTGAAGCGATCATCACAGCGATGTCTCTAATTGATCAAATTGTTCCACCAACAATCAATTTAGATGATCCTGAAGAAGGCTTAGATATTGACTTAGTACCCCACACTGCGCGTAAAGTTAGCGGTATGGAATATGCTGCATGTAACTCATTCGGTTTCGGTGGTACAAACGGCTGTTTGATCTTCAAAAAGATTTAATCATCTTATTAAAGATGTAAACATTCGTAGATAGTCATAATTAGACTTGTTTTTAAACGGCTTGATGCTTTAGCATTGAGCCGTTTCTTTTTATGGGGAAAAACATGTTTTGGGTTGATGGAGAAAGCCAGCAAACTGTCGATATCTTGGATCGCTCGTTTCAGTACGGGGATGGCTGTTTTACCACCATGCTTGTCCAAGAAGGTCAGGTTCAACATTTTTATGATCATCAATGTCGTGTCGACGAATGCCTTAAAGCGTTACGTATTCCGACACTTGATTGGGATGTTGTTAGCCTTTGGATCGATAATGCACTTCAACATATCCAAGATAACGATCTTCACGGAACAAAGAGCCTTTATGGTTCAAAGATCCTCCATGATACAAACAAGCCTCATAATCAAAAAGCTGGGATTAAGCTACACGTTAGCCGTGGGGCCGGCGGTCGTGGCTACAGTGCCAAGAATATCGCCAAGCCAACGATAACCATCAGTACATTTGATTTCCCTCGTCATTATTCAGCGTGGCAAGATTCTGGTGTAGAACTCGGTATCTGCCAACAAGCATTAGGTTTGAGCCCACTGCTCGCAGGCCATAAGCACAATAATCGTCTTGAGCAGATCTTGATGAAAGATGAAATGGATCAGGCCGATGAAGCTGATGGTGTAGTTCTTGATATCTCGGGCAATGTGATTGAAACCACCATGGCCAATCTATTTTGGCGAAAAGGTCAGATGATATATACACCTCAACTCACGCAAAGTGGTGTGGCAGGGGTTATGCGTAAGCAAGTGTTAACCGCGCTGAATCAAGCTGAACTTTCCGTTACAATTAGTGACTACTGCTTATCTCAACTCATGCAAGCTGATGAGATTTTCATGACCAACTCCATCTTAGGGGTTGCCCCAGTTACCCGTATTAGTGATACCCAATTCAACATTGGAACCTTTACTCGTAGCCTTCAAGGACAACTAAACTCGTGATCAAAAAGTTATTTATTTTTATTATCTTGTGCTTAATCGCAGCCGCTGCTGCTGGTTTTTATGTTTACAACCAAGCGCAAGATAACCTGAAACAAGTTATTCAATTAGAAAAACCGCAGGTGGTTACCGTTGCTTCAGGCAGCAGCTTTAACCGTGTTCTAGCACAGTTGATTAACGAGGGGCTTTTTGAAGCTTCTCCTTACGAGAAATTAATCCGTAAGTTACATCCTGAGCTTGTAGACGTAAAAGCGGGTACATTCCTGCTTGAACCCGGTTTAACCCTAGAGCAGGCGCTACAAGTGCTTGTAGAAGGGAAAGAGCACCAATTTACCATTACCTTCGTAGAAGGCAGTCGTTTTGACGAGTGGCTTGTTCAGCTAAAAGACAACGAATTCATTCAGCAGACGTTGAATGATGTCTCTGAAAAAGAGATCGCACAAAAGCTTGGTATCGAAAATGAAAAGCTAGAAGGCCTTTTCTTAGCGGAAACATACCACTATACCTACGGCACAACGGATTTAGATTTGTTGAAACGTGCCCACCGAGATCTAATGAACGTAGTCAATGATGAATGGGAAAATAGAGCCGAGAAACTGCCTCTTAAATCGCCATATGAAGCGCTAATTCTTGCGTCTATCATTGAGAAAGAGACTGCAGTAGCATCAGAGCGTGAACGTGTGTCTTCTGTGTTCGTTAATCGCTTGAACAAGCGTATGCGTCTGCAAACTGATCCAACGGTTATCTACGGCATGGGTGACAGCTACGATGGCAACATCCGTAAGAAAGACTTACGCACACCAACGCCATACAACACCTATACAATGAGTGGATTGCCACCGACACCTATCGCTATGGCAGGCAAAGCGTCGATCAACGCGGCGTTGAATCCAGAGAAGAGCAATTACTTGTATTTCGTTGCGAGTGGAACAGGTGGTCACGTATTTTCAAAGAGTTTGACTGAGCATAACCGTGCAGTACGAGCTTACTTAAAGCAATTAAGAAAAAACAGATAAAGAAATAATTATGAATCAGTCGAAATTTATCGTGGTTGAAGGCCTTGAAGGCGCAGGCAAAAGCACAGCAATCAATGCCATCGTTGAGACATTAAAAGCGTCGGGTGTTGAGGATATTGTTAATACTCGCGAGCCGGGTGGTACTGTCTTAGCTGAAAAGATGCGCTCATTAGTTAAAGAAGAGCACGAAGGCGAGAAGCTTCAAGACATGACTGAGTTGTTGTTGATGTATGCAGCACGTGTTCAATTAGTAGAAAACGTCATCAAGCCTGCACTAGACAGTGGTCAATGGGTATTGGGTGATCGTCATGATATGTCTTCACAGGCATACCAAGGTGGTGGCCGCCAGATCGCACGCACGACTATGGAATCACTGAAATCAACCACGCTAGGCGGCTTTAAGCCCGATCTAACGCTATATTTGGACCTAGACCCTAGAGTAGGGTTAGAGCGTGCTCGAGGCCGTGGTGAGCTTGATAGAATTGAAAAAATGGACATCTCATTTTTCGACCGCACGCGTGAGCGCTATTTAGAAATTGCAGAACAAGATGATTCTGTATTTGTGATTAATGCGCAGCAAGAAATTGAGCAAGTAGCCGCTGATATTAAAGTCGCGTTAACTGCTTGGCTCGACAAACAGTAGGTAGTCATGGCTGAAGTGTATTCTTGGCTCACCCCAGTATGGAGTGAGTGGAAAAAAAGTCTCGATGCGGAGCGTTTCCCTAACTCTGTGATTGTTAATGCACCGGAAGGGCTCGGCGTTGATGCGTTGATTAGCCAACTTACCGACGCATTGATGTGTACGAATTATGAAAGCGAGTCGTGCGGGTTTTGCCACAGCTGCGAATTAATGAAGTCAGGCAGTCACCCTGATTTTCATGTGATCTCACCAGAAAAAGAAGGTAAGTCGATCACGGTTGATCAAGTACGTGCTAGTAACCGCTGGGCTCAGGAGTCTTCTCAGTTAGGTGGTTTGCGCGTTATTTTGCTTGCCCCTGCTGAAGCAATGAACGAATCGGCTTCCAATGCATTGCTGAAAACTCTAGAAGAGCCATCAAGCAAGTGTATCTTTATTCTTTCGACTCGCAATAGTAACCGATTAATGCCAACTATCATCAGTCGCTGTCAGCAATTCAATGTGGTCAGCCCGCAGTTGGAAGCTGGCTCAGAATGGCTTGATGGGGAAGTCGGCAAGGCTGTTCCAGCGTATATTTTAGCGCTTAACGACAACGCGCCTTTAAAAGCAAAAGCGATGTTTGAGCAAGATGGCGTTGAAGCATCAACAAAAGCGCTCGATGGCTTTGTGAATGTGATAAAAGGCACTCAACCTGACATGCTAAAGTTCTCTACAGAGCTTAGCAAAGACCCTTTAATTCAACTTGGCTGGCTTTGGCATTTATTGTCGGATGTACAGAAGCTGCATTTTGGTTTGGCGAACCAAGCTATTACTCCGAGTGCAAAAGCACTGTGTGAGGTGATGTCTTACCAAAGTGCTTATGCAGCATCGAATAAACTGCTGATATTGATTGAGCAGTTAAAGCAACACCCTGGGCTCAATACGGAGCTACTCATAATGAATTGGCTAATAGCCACTTGCGAGGAAACATGTTCGTAGATTCCCACTGTCACTTAGACAAACTGGATTACCAAGATTTACACACCAGCGTAGAAGATGTGGTTAACAAGGCGAAGGCTGCCAATGTAGACCAATTGCTTTCCGTCGGTGTGACACTAGATTCGTTTGAAAACATGCTCGAGATGATCTCGCCGTTTGATAACGTTAAAGCCTCTTGTGGCGTTCACCCTCTCGATGTTGAAAGTGATTTCTGTCTAGAGACAATGCGTGAGTACGCGAGTAACCCTAAAGTAGTGGCGATTGGTGAGACAGGCTTAGATTACCACTATCAACCTGAGACAGCTGAATTGCAACAACTGCGATTTAAGCAGCATGTTGAATTGGCCGTTGAGCTTAATAAACCTTTGATCATCCATACACGTAACGCACGTGAAGACACATTGGCTATTTTACGTGATGGCGGAGCTGAGAAGTGTGGCGGCGTTATTCACTGCTTTACTGAAGATCAAGCGTTCGCTGAAGCGGCAATGGAGTTAGGTTTTTATATCTCAATTTCAGGTATTGTGACCTTCAAACAAGCTACAGAACTCAAAGAAGTTGTTAGGAAGCTTCCTCTCGATAGGCTATTAATCGAGACAGATTCTCCATATTTGGCGCCAATTCCATATCGTGGCAAGCAGAACCAGCCTGCATATGTTGTCGAAGTTGCCGCCTATATTGCACAATTGAAAGGCTTGTCAATGAAAGAGGTTGCTGAACAAACAACCAAAAATTATCAAAAACTTTTTTTGCGATAAAAAACGAAGTAAATAAATAAAAGGGAGCGAAAGCTCCCTTTTTGTGTTTTTGATCACCAAAAATGCTTTTTTTTTTTAATGTTTACTAATTATGTTGAACTTGAGATGGCTATTTATAACATTTGTAATTTTGTTACTAAAAATAACATTCGCCCCTATTTTATTTACCCAGTAAAATAATAGGTCTTGTTAAATATCTCCTTTATTTTCAATAAATTAAATAATTGTAAAGCATTGCATTTCTAGATTTGACATGTGATCCAAGACGTGTTTTGAAACTAAATTTCGTAAGTGACTAGAAAGTTAGCTCCCCATCAATATATATTTAGCGGCAGAAAATATAATGCAATACATGGTTACATTTTCACTGGGTGCTAACATATAGGCTACGGGGGTGTGCCGTTAGAACCCATATAATTATTTTATCTTTATCAGGAGCATAAACATGTTTAAGAACCTTTTTGCTAGCCTGCAGAAAGTTGGTAAGTCTCTGATGCTTCCAGTATCAGTTTTACCAGTTGCGGGTATTTTGCTAGGTGTCGGTGCAGCAGATCTTCCTTTCATTCCAGAAATCGTTTCAAACTTAATGGAACAAGCTGGTGGTTCAGTATTCGGTCAAATGGCACTACTGTTCGCAGTAGGTGTTGCACTTGGCTTTACTAACAACGATGGTGTGGCTGGTCTAGCTGCTATCGTTGGTTACGGCATCATGACTGCTACACTTGGCGTAATGGCTGGTGTAATGGGCGTTGATAAAATCGATACTGGTGTACTAGGTGGTATCCTAGTCGGTGGTGTTGCTGCTTGGGCATTCAACCGTTTCTTCCGTATTCAACTACCAGAGTACCTTGGCTTCTTCGCTGGTAAGCGTGCTGTGCCAATCATCACAGGTTTCTCTGCGATCGGTCTAGCAATCCTACTATCTGTAGTATGGCCACCAGTTGGCGGCGCTATCTCTGCGTTCTCTGATTGGGCTGCTCACCAAAACCCACAAGTGGCGTTTGGTATCTATGGTGTCGTTGAGCGTTCTCTAATTCCATTTGGTCTTCACCACGTTTGGAACGTACCTTTCTTCTTTGAAGCTGGTACTTGTGTAAACGCTGCTGGCGAAACTCAAAACGGTGTTCTTACTTGTTACCTAGTTGCTGATGACGCATCTCGTGCAGCGGGCAATGGCTTCGGTCAGCTAGCTGGTGGTTACATGTTCAAGATGTTCGGTCTACCTGCTGCTGCAATCGCGATTGCACACTCAGCTAAGCCTGAAAACCGCGCTAAAGTAATGGGCATCATGGCTTCTGCTGCGTTGACTTCATTCCTAACGGGTATCACTGAACCAATCGAATTCTCTTTCCTATTCGTTGCTCCAGTACTGTACGCAATCCACGCTCTACTAGCTGGTTCTGCATACGTTCTTGCGAACACTCTAGGTTTTGTACACGGTACATCTTTCTCACACGGTCTAATCGACTTCCTAGTTCTATCTGGCAACTCGTCTAAGATGGGCTTAATGGTTGTATGTGGTATTGCTTACGCTGCAATTTACTACATCGTATTCCGCACTGTGATTAAAGCTCTAGACCTTAAAACTCCAGGCCGTGAAGACGAGACTGAAGAAGAGTCAGTTGCAACTGGTTCTGAACTTGCTGGTGAGCTAGTTGCTGCATTCGGTGGCAAAGCGAACATCACTGGTCTTGACGCTTGTATTACTCGTCTACGTGTTGCAGTAGCTGATACAGCTCTTGTTGACCAAGACAAACTGAAGAAACTAGGCGCAGCAGGTGTTGTTGTAGTTGCTGGTGGCGTACAAGCTATCTTCGGTACTAAGTCTGACAATCTTAAAACAGATATGGATGAATGGATCCGTAACAACGGTTAATTCACTGATTCAATAGATTGAAAGGAGGCCGAAAGGTCTCCTTTTTTGTTTTCTGCTCAATGGCATCCCTTTTTACGCTTACTCTTTTCAACTCAATCAGTTATCGAATAACTCGATGTGCTAATGCTCAATTGCCCGCTTTGGGTACCTCTTATCTTTAACTTTATGATGACAACATCCGTTTTGATTTAAGTAATCTATCTTTTTTGAACACAGTCTGAGAATATTATGAAACATCGTTACCTAATTGGCCTTATGTGTTGCAGCGGAGTATCGCTAGCTCATGCTTCTGAAGCTCCAAACCTAGAAGTTGGCTTAGCCGTCGACCAAGATCTAAGTGTTGTTGTTGAGTTCGATCAAAAGTATCGCGCCACAGTCGGTAATGATGGTGCAGCATTCGATTATATTTTTAAGCGCGGTCAGTTTGAGACTGAAGCGCCTTTAAGCTGGTATGTCGGTGCTGGTGCGTGGGCTGAATGGAATGATGACTTTGGTTTACGCTTGCCGTTAGGCGTGAAGGTTAACTTCTATGAAGGTTGGAATGCTTACGCGCAAGTTCACCCTGAGCTTGACATGTACAGAGGGGTTGAGTTGCAAGTAGGCGGTGCTCTGGGTGTTACCTACAAGTTCTAACTTGAACTAAAAAACGTTTTAATAACGATAAAGCCAGCATTTAGCTGGCTTTATCGTTTCATCAGACACACTTATTTCTTCTAACTCATTTCGTTTGAGAACAGGCTTTGACTTAGAATGTAAAACTCAGCCCGACATTGGCCTGGAATTGGTTCATCCAATCGGTATCAAAGCGGATAATGCAGTCTTGCCCTGTGCTCGGTACACTACAAACACCGGATGTGTCGTTATCGACAACCGTGCCTAGCCAGCGGATTTGAGTGTTTAAAGCTAAGTTGTCACTCAATTTGTACTCTAAACCACCAAAGATAGAGGTGGAGAATCCATACTTATCTTTCGCCCAGTCAACATCAACGTAAGACGCTCCAAGACCTAGCCCTAGATAGCCGGACAATACAGGAGAAGCCGGGTAGTAGATGCTGCTTTGAAAGTGTAGGTATTGGATGGAAGAGCTCAAGTTGAGTGTTTCTAACTCAGATCTCTGATTGGAATAGAAAAATCCAATGCGTCCTTTTTCAAGTGGCGTTTCAATTGCAAAAGTGTAGTTTTCAGAGCCTTTCATGTCATAAGTTTTACCATCCTGGTCTTCGACACTACCGCCGCCAGTATAACCCACCATTGGAGTAATGATGATTTCCGGCGAAGCATTCGCGCTTGAAATGGAAAGAAGCGTAACCAGTGCCATCATATTTGCTTTGTTATTCATGAGTATATCCTTGTCCATACACTTACTAATTGTGATGGTTACATCAATATTGTGCGACTAATTTCAACGATTCTTGAAGATACTTCACACACCTGATAGTACTTAAATAGAGACTCGACAAATTAATAATAAGCCAGAGGTGTCTATGGACCATAATCTGAAAAATGCTCTACAAATAACAGCGTTTATCTACACCATCATTCTTTCATTTGGCTTTATTGCGATTGGTAGCTAATACCATCTATTGCGAGGCTGAGTTTTTATACTCAGGGAATAATGAATAGTGGGATTATAACCAATATTGATTCGGCAATAGACTTAGATTACTACGCTAAGTTTATTGCTGGAAAAACAGCACTGGTTGCCCAAGGCGGCGGACAGCGAAGTATTTTTACGGCTGGTGTGCTGGACGCATTTCTTCTTTCTAATTTTGACCCCTTCGACGAATTCTTTGGCACCTCAGCGGGTGCGCTTAATTTGTGTGCCTATCTGTGCCGTGATAAAGGGCTAGGTCGTTCTTTTGTTCTTGATTTAACGACGGCTCCAGAATTCTTCAATCTTTTCTCCTATATACGAAAGCGCCAAAACTTAGGTTTAGAGTGGGCCTTAGAACAAATCATGGCTTACCCATACAAGCTTGATCTTGATTTGGGACGACAAACCTTAGGTGACCGACATTTCTCTGCAGCAGTAACCGATTCCAAAGACTTACGAGACCACTATTTTCCGTTGATGGGAGAAGACTGGTACAAGGTGATGATTGCGACCTGTGCTATTCCTCGTTTGTACAATGATGAAATCTTCATTGGTGACAGTGCTTATGTTGACGGTGGCGTGTCTGCGTCTATTCCTGTGCAAGAAGCATGGCGTAGGCAAGCTCGCTCAATAGTCGTGATACGTACTGAGCCTGTATTGGAAGAGGGTGCTGAGCTATCCAATGAGATTCAACGTAAACACGCCTTAGTGAAAGCACCTCAGCCAATATCGGCAGAGGAGTTGGAGTGGTTCCGTGAGTCGTTTGATAGTGTGCAAGACCATTGGCAACAAAAAGTAGATCAATGGAAAACTGATTGGACGTCATTCTTTCAGCAGCAAATTCTCCGTTCAAAGGAACAAAAGCGCGATAGAGGGCACCTTGATCTGCTCAATGGTGGACGATGGCTATTTGGTGCTGATGATATTTACCGTTTAAGTCATTTGATTGGCGATAAGTTTGATTCTGGCTTAGCTGACATGTTGATGGTTCATTATCAGACCTACTCATTAACTCAGAACTTTTTGAACTCTCCACCGGACGATGCGTTTGTTGTTCAAATTGCACCCAGCAAACCGCTTAAGTCGAGCTCTTTGATGAGTGACAAGGAAGACTTGCTGTACGATTACGAATTAGGGTTAGAGGCGGGTTACCAGTTTGTAGAAACCTATACTTTAACGGAAAACGCTCGCAGTTCACACATGCCACAGTTGGTGACTTGCGCTGCTGATAAGTAATATTCGAAATTGCTAAATAATACTCGAATTTGAAAGTTAGTACGCAATGAGCTAACAATATTCTGAAGTGAGAAAGGGTTACTGAACTTAGTTCAATAACCCTTTTTTGGTCTTGGCAGGGTCGCTGAGCAACGAACTGACCTAATCAAATACAACCATGTTAAGTGACAGGCAAGATTCTCATGCAGTTGGTTGAACCCGCCACATCCATAATGTCGCCTTGAGTGACGATCACTAGGTCACCAAATTTAAGGTGTCCTTTCTCTTTCAAGCAAGTGAGCGTAGACAGTGCGATATCAAAGCTGTCTTTGGCTTCTGTCTCGAAGTAGATAGGGGTAACACCTCGATACAAAGTACAGCGGTTCAGCGTTCCTTCATTACGAGATAAGGCGTAAATAGGCATATCGGCACTTAGGCGCGACATCATCAGAGCAGTGCGGCCTGATTCGGTTAGAGTCACCACACCTTTAATGCCTTCCATATGGTTTGCAGAATAGATGGTTGCCATGGAGACAGTTTCTTCAGCCGTCACAAAGGTACGGTCAATACGGTAATTAGACTGGTTGTTAATGCCCGCCATTTTTTCAGCGCCGATACAGACTTCGGCCATTGATTTCACCGTTTCAACGGGGTAATCACCCGCTGCGGTTTCACCTGAAAGCATCACGGCATCGGTGCCGTCTAGTACGGCGTTGGCCACATCCATTACTTCTGCACGAGTTGGCATTGGCGCGGAGATCATCGATTCCATCATTTGAGTTGCGGTGATCACTGTTCGATTAAGCGCTCTAGCACGGCGTATAAGCTGTTTTTGTACTCCAACTAATTCTGGGTCACCAATTTCCACTCCGAGGTCACCACGAGCCACCATGACGACATCTGAGGCCATTATGATGTCATCCATGTTCTCCACAGTGGCAACGGTCTCTGCTCGTTCCACTTTCGCAACAAGGTGAGCTTCTAATCCTGCTTCTCGTGCTAACTGACGAGCGTAGTGCATGTCTGCGCCGTTGCGTGGGAAAGACACGGCCAAATAATCGACTTGGATTTGAGCGGCGGTGATGATGTCTCGCTTGTCTTTGTCGGTGAGCGCTTCTGCAGACAATCCTCCGCCTTTCTTGTTAATGCCTTTGTTATTCGACAGCGGGCCACCAATGGTGACTTCAGTATGAACGCGACAGCCTTCGACTTCGGTGATTTTTAATTGAACGCGACCATCATCAAGCAACAGTACATCGCCAGCTGACACATCGTTTGGTAACTCTTTGTAATCAAGGCCTACGGCTTGTTGATTGCCTTCACCTAAACCTAGGCTACTGTCGAGCGTGAACTTGTCGCCTACTGCGAGTTGGATTTTACCGTCTTTAAAAGTAGACACTCGAATCTTGGGACCTTGTAAGTCGCCGAGGATTGCGATTTGAGTACCGAACTTTTTCGCTATTGCTCGGACTTTTTCAGCGCGTTGAATATGGTCATCGCTGCTGCCGTGAGAGAAGTTCATACGGACGATATTGGCGCCGGCTTTGATGATCTCTTCAAGGACGTTACCTTTATCTGTTGATGGTCCTAAAGTGGTGACGATTTTTGTTTTTCTTAATTCTGATGTCATGAATGCTCCGAAGGTGAGACCTAGAAAATCTTGTACAAGACAGAATTAAGTATATGCATTAATTGATAATTTATTGGGAGCTAGGAAGATATTTCTGTATTTGCTGTTATTTATTGAATTTAGGACTCAAACACGATGTTTTTTTATGAAAATTAAGTCTCAAATTATCGATGTGGGTGTTAATTTTTCTTAAACTATTTGACTAGATACACAAAGATTCATGTATATACGTGATACTGGTCACGGCGATATATCAAGTCACTTCACAATTACTTCGCAAAGTAAAAAAATTAACCCGTTGATGATTTCTGGAGCGTAAAATGTACATGGCTCAACCGGGCCATATTGATCATATCAAACAGGTCAATGCTGGTCGTGTATATAAACTAATTGACCTTAAAGGTCCTATTTCTCGTATCGAACTGTCCAAGCAAAGTGAGTTGGCTCCGGCGAGTATTACTAAAATTACCCGCGAACTTATTGAAGCCCACCTTATCCATGAGACGACGGTTCAAGAAGCCACGACTCGTGGACGTCCTGCTGTGGGTTTGCAAACCAATAATGAAGGTTGGCAGTTTCTGTCGATGCGTCTTGGTCGTGGGTATCTCACGATCGCGCTTCATGAGTTGGGTGGCGATGTACTTATCGATACTAAAATTGATATTCACGAACGTGACCAAGAGGATGTGCTTGCTCGTCTTCTGCATGAAATTGATGAGTTTTTCCAAACCTATGCGGAACAGCTCGACAGGGTAACCAGTATTGCAGTCACTCTGCCGGGTCTCGTGAATTCTGAGCAAGGTATTGTGCTGCAGATGCCGCACTACAACGTTAAAAATTTAGCGTTGGGCCCAGAGATCTACAAAGAAACGGGTCTACCGGTCTTTATTGCCAATGATACTCGAGCTTGGGCATTAGCTGAGAAGCTGTTTGGTCACTCACAAGATAACGATAATTCAGTTCTTATCTCGATTCACCATGGTGTCGGTGCTGGGATTATCCTAGATGGCCGAGTTCTACAAGGTCGCCACGGTAACATCGGTGAATTGGGTCATATCCAGATCGAGAAAGAGGGCAAGCTTTGTCATTGTGGTAACCGAGGCTGTTTAGAAACGGTGGCGAGTTCGAAGGCGATCCGTGAGCAAGTCAAAGAACGATTAGCCAATGGTGGAGAATCCACACTTACTGTGTTTGAAGATGTCACGATTGAACAAATCTGCGCTGCCGCAGCGGCGGGTGATCCGCTAGCGGTAGAAGTGATTGAACAATTAGGCCGTTACCTAGGCTCTGCGATTGCGATTGTGATTAACCTATTCAACCCTGAGAAAATCTTGGTGGGTGGTGTTATTAATCAGGCTAAAAGCGTGTTGTACCCTGCGATTCAAAAGTGTATCGAAGAGCAGAGTTTATCGGTTTACCATCAAGATTTAGAGCTGGTGGAATCTCGATTCTATAAACAAGCAACCATGCCGGGTGCTGCGCTTGTTAAACAAGCTTTATACGATGGTCAATTATTGATGAAAGTCATTGAAGGTTAATCCCTCTTTACTCTTCCTATAGCCTTACCTAACTCTTATCATCTCCTTAAACTATGTATAACGTTATTTGTTGTACTTAGTTTAAGCATTCTGTGCAATGGCGCTTTGCTTTAACCTATTGAAGTAGGCTATTGTAGCCTCAGTTATTATTTGTCACTAAGGTGTTGTATGTCTGGCGTTTTAAATTCGGTTGATCAGAGAACCAAACTAGTCGGTGAAAACCGTCTGGAACTCTTGTTATTCAGCTTAAATAGTCGTCAACTATTTGCGATTAACGTATTTAAAGTGAAAGAAGTCCTAAAAGTGCCAGTGTTAACTCGCTTACCAGGTTCTCACCATCATATTACGGGTGTGGCTTCTTTACGTGGCGAATCGGTGCCTGTTATCGATTTGCGCAGCGCGATTGGCTTCCCTCCATCTCGTGATGAGACTCAAGAAAATAACTTGATCATCACGGAATACAACCGAACCGTACAAGGCTTCTTGGTTGGACAAGTGCGTAATATCGTGAATACGACGTGGACTGAGATTCAGCCGCCGCCAAAGACAACGGGTCGTGCAAACTACTTAACTGCTATCACGCACATTCAAGAAGAAGAGCAACATAAGATCGTTGAGATCATTGATGTTGAAAAGGTACTCGCTGAAATCATCGATTATGACGTTTCGATTTCTGACGGTGTTTTAGATGAGCAGCTTGCTAATGAAATGGTTGGGCGTAGTGTGCTTATCGTTGATGACTCTTCAACCGCGCGCAATCAGATCAAAGGCACCTTATCGCAACTGGGTTTGAACATTATTGAATGTTGCGATGGCCTACAAGCGCTTAATCTGCTGAAGGGGTGGTGTGACGAAGGCAAAGACATCAATCAAGAAATACTGCTGATGATCACCGATGCCGAAATGCCTGAAATGGACGGTTATAAACTGACTCATGAAGTGCGTACTGACCCTAGAATGCATGACTTATTTATCACGCTAAATACCTCATTAAGTGGAAGTTTTAATGAAGCCATGGTTGAGAAAGTAGGGTGTAACCGCTTTATTTCTAAATTCCAACCGGATCTCTTGGTTGAAGTGACTCAAGAGCGAATGCGCCAGATTTTATAATTAATGCAGCTGTACGGTTTGTTTTGAGTGACCTTATGGAAAACGTTTGCTAATATTGACGGAGTATATTTTTCTTAACAAAATATGCTCAACTACTAGCGTAACTTTTCACTCACAATCTAAAGTAGTTCCTCTTAATGATATGGTTGACTTCAAAAGTCGTAATGACTTTGAGCTTATTACTATATAGGGAATTTAAGAAAAGACGTACGGAAGCTGAAGTTGAGTCATAACTCAACGATTTGAATTGAAGGGAGGCTGATGCCTCCCTTTTCCTTTTCTGGTGTTTATGAAAGGGTTATTTGAAGCGCTAATGAAAATCTCGAGATTTGGTGTTCAAGCCAACAATTTCATCAGTTATATCGATAAGCTTCCCCGCAATCACATGCACGACTTCGCCTTCCTTCTCTAAGACTCCTTGTACCTTTAAAGCCTTCGCTGTCAGATAAGCTTGCTGCTGTGCGCGTGCAGTGGCTCCCCATACCACCACGTTAATATTGCCTGTGTTATCTTCTAATGTGACAAAGGTGACACCGGCTGCGGTACCGGGTGATTGCTTGCCAGTGACCAATCCAACAACCGTGACCATGGATTTGTGTCTTTGTTGTTTTAAGTCTTTCATATGGGTGAATCGACCAAGTCGGTTCGCTTCTTCTAGCAAGGTGATAGGGTGTTTGTTTAACGATACGCCGACGCTGGTGAAATCCTCCAATAGATCCTGCATCTCATTTGGTTTATGCAAGGCGTGCTCTACCTTGTCATAAGCCTGACGAAATAGAGGCAGGTCAGAAGCGGAGTCCATCAGTGCCCAACGAGTTTGGAAACGATCCCCGGAAACATTGTGCAGCGCATTAGCCGAGGCGAGCAGTTCGATGTCTTTTTTATTGATCGATAGTTGTTTAACCTGACTCGGATGGCGATAACCGGAGCGTGGGCGATTGGCGAGCATACTCTGAATGCCATGTTCGCTTAGGCCTTTGATTTGCCTCATCCCTAATCTGAGCGCCAAACCATTCTGGTGAGATATCACGGTGTGATCATCTTGTGAGGCGTTCACACACACAGGAAGAACCACCACATTGTGTCGTTGTGCGTCTTGTACCAACTGTGATGGGCTATAGAACCCCATAGGTTGGCTATTGAGCAAGGAAGCGTAGAAGCATTCTGGGTAGTAGCATTTCAACCAAGCTGAGCAATAGGCTAAAACGGCAAACGAGGCGGAATGGCTTTCTGGAAAACCGTATTCACCAAAGCCGCATATCTGTTTAAAGATTTGTTCGGCAAACTCTGTTTCATAACCGCGTTTTTGCATGCCTTCGATGAGCTTGTTTTTAAACTTAAAGACGTTGCCATTTTTCTTCCAAGCTGCCATGGCGCGTCTGAGCTGATCCGCCTCTCCACCTGTGAATCCTGCGGCAACCATCGCGAGCTTAATCACTTGTTCTTGGAAGATCGGTACACCCAAGGTGCGTGACAGTACCGATTCAACATCCTTAGATGGATAACTGATTGGCTCAATGCCATCTCGACGCTTGAGAAACGGATGAACCATATCGCCCTGAATAGGTCCAGGACGAACGATAGCGATTTGAATCACTAAGTCGTAATAAGTCTTCGGTTTAAGCCTTGGCAGCATGCTCATTTGCGCGCGTGATTCAATTTGGAATATCCCGACGGTGTCTGCTCGCTGAATCATGCCATAAACCTGAGGATCGTCTTTAAGGCGAGTGATTTCAGCGATAGACAGGGAGCGTCCATGGAAGTGTTTGATAAGGTCGAAGCACTTACGAATCGCAGAAAGCATACCAAGCGCGAGCACATCGACTTTCAGCAAGCCTAAGGTTTCAAGATCATCTTTATCCCATTGAATAATGGTTCGGTCGTGCATCGCCGCATTCTCGACAGGAACCAGTTCATACAAAGGCCCAGAAGAGATCACAAAACCACCAACGTGCTGAGACAGGTGACGTGGAAAGCCAATAATTTCATTAACCAAATGGATAAACTGTTGGCCTTTTAAAGAGTCAGGTTGCAGTCCTAATTGAGTCAATTGTGCCTGCCAACCTAAGCTTTTGTCTCTGCGGTTGGTGTTTTTTATGAAGTAATCAAGCTGGGTTTCTTGTAGCCCTAATGCTTTGCCGACATCTCTGACCGCGCTTTTAAAGCGGTATGAAATGACAGTGGCGGCAAGTGCTGCGCGTTCTCTACCGTATTTCTTGTAGATGTATTGGATGACTTCTTCACGGCGTTCGTGCTCAAAATCGACATCAATATCGGGCGGCTCATCGCGCTCTTTACTGATGAAGCGTTCAAATAGCACTGAGATTTGTCTTGGGTCGACAGAGGTGATTTCTAAGCAGTAACAGACCACGGAATTGGCCGCTGAACCTCGACCTTGGTAAAGAATCCCTTGGCTTTTGGCAAACATGACGATGTCGTGGATCGTGAGAAAAAAGAAAGGGTAGTCAAGCTCGTCAATCAGCCCCAGTTCTTTCTCTATGATTTGTTGAATGTCGTTAGGCACGCCTTGCGGGAAGCGAGCTCGTTTTCCTTTCTCGACTAACATGCGTAGATAACTCATGGGTGTCTCACCTTGAGGAATCAGTTCGCTTGGGTATTCGTAGCGCAAGCTGTCTAAATCAAATTCGCATAGTCCAGAGATTCGGTTGCTTTCTTCTAGCCATTCAGCTTTGAATATATGAGAGATCTTATTGATGCTGCGTAAACAGCGCTCGGCATTGGCGAGTAAGTGACTGCCCACTTCAGTAATGGGACGTTGGTACTTGATTGCAGTGAGTGAATGCTGCAAGGGTAAGCGATTAGCGTTGTGCATCAGCACGCCACCACAGGCAGTAATCGGTAGTTGGTGATGTTGTGACAGCTCAACACAGTAATCCGTGTACTGCTGGTCGGTTTGTTTTAGGTGTCGTTGTAAGCCAATCCATAATCGACCGGAGTGGTGTTGATAAAGCCATTGCCCCCAATGTGCGTCTTCATTTTTCTGTTGAGGAAGCCAAAGAATGAAGCAGTGTTTAGCCGACATGATATCCCACTCAGAGAGCTGATAATGTCCTTTGCTACTACGACGTCTCGCGTTGGTAATAATACGACACAGCTCGGCATAGGCTTGTCTATTCGGACATAACAAGACAACTTGGCACTCTTCATTTAACCAAAACATGCTCCCGACAATTTGCTTGAGCGACAGTTTATGTTGCTTGATCGCAGAGTGAACCTTAACGATGCCCGCGACTGAGCACTCGTCAGTAACAGCGAGTGCTTTGTAGCGTAAAAAGTCGGCCTGTAAAACAAGCTCTTCCGCATGCGAAGCTCCCTCTAGAAAGGAGTAATTACTTTGGCAGAAGAGCTCTGAGTATTGCTGAGACATAACGTAATCTCACTTAACCATTGCGGATGAACATGATTGAAAAGGGGCGTTTAAATGAAGCAAGTAGCAAGAACGACTTACTAAACTGACTAGCTGAACAAACCGTGTAAGAACCACTGTTTATCGGGTGTTCTGAATACCCATAGCCATCGACCGTTTTCACTGTGAGCAATAAAATAGTCACGAATGATTTTCTCGCCATCCCACCATCCAGAAACAATGCGCTCAGGGCCTTGAGACAAGGTGACGCTTTCGGTTAGGGCTTCGGGCGCTGGCAGTAAAATACTCGGTCTGAGTCGTTGTTGGCTGATGTTGGGAGTTGTCGCAGTTTGTTGCGTGACCTCTTGGGAAATTTGTCCCTTTTTTACCGTATTCCCCAGTGTCGGCAGTGAATATTGGTTAGCTTTTTCTGGCCTAGGATCGTGCAGTATTTTGGGAGTCTGAATACAAGCTTGCCCAAGCTTTGCTTGAAGCAGCGAGAGCAAATCTAGCGCAGCAAGCGTTCCGGTATTGCCATCGAAAAGATCATGGTAGGCGACTTGCGGTTCTCCATGACGAATCAAAGAGAGAGTCAGTCCCTGTACGGGTGCTGTTATCTTCAGTGACTCTAAGGTTAGATGGGTTAGGTTCGCCCATTTGGCCGCAAGGTAATCGCCCTGTGCAGAATAAAAAGAGACATGATGATCGTCTTTATCCCTTAGGTGTAAAGTCAGCGTTAACTCGAAAGCAACTCGGTCACGTAACCTCAAAAAGCACTCGAGCTGATTCAACAATTTCAGCAAAGGCTTTTCGATGAACAGGATGTTTTCAATATCAAACAGCAGCTCCAAATATTGTTGGAAACTCTCTGGTGGGTGATAGAAATCAATCGGGTGCTTGAACTGCCCATTAAGACGACCAACGTAGTTCACCAAGTCGATATCAAAGCGGCGCGCGACATCTTGCAAAGGCAGTTTTAACAAGTCTTCAACGACATTGATACCAACACGATTCAGGCGCTCAACTTGTTTAGCAGGCAGTTCGCTTGAACTCAGTGCTTGTTGATTAACCCAAGCTTTCATTTGTTCAACATTGTTCGTCGCTTGGTTGATGGATTGTTTACCTAAAAGGATTGCAGAAAGCGGCGAATAACCTGTAGCAAAGCTGAACTGGATATTGAGCGTTTCTAAATGGCTTTTTAGTTCATGCCAGTAGTTATCTAGCCCATCGTAAAGCGACAGCATGTTAGAGGCCTTAATCAATAATCCATTTGGCGGCAGTAACGCCATGTCGGATGTGACCAGATAGGCCCATTGAGCAATCTCTTTCAGCTTACTTTTTTCTAGCTCAATGCTGTAAGGGTGGACGTGTAAGTTATGGCAAAGCGCGGCCGCAGACCCTAGCCCCATGCCGAGTGTGATACCCGATTGCAACGCGGCTTGGTTAGCTTGCAGCACACGATGATCTTTCTCATCGACGATGATAAGAGGCTGATTGTGTGAATCTTCGTTAGAACCCAATTCATTAGAGTTAAACAAGGTGTCCAATTGTAGGGATGAGAAATGCAGATACAGCCACAGCATACGCTAGCCTTGCTTCGCAATAGGAAAAGCCAGCACCGTGTTACCAGACAACGCCTGAGTTGAGCTGTTTTTATCGATGACTTTTTCTGTGAGTAACGGCCAGTTCTGGCTCATGTCCAGAATAAAACTGCCATACGACCAGCTGCCTTTTCTTTTCGTGACTTCAACCTTTAACCCTTGGGCGTGAGAAGACAGCTTCATGCTTAAAGAAACGGGTAGGGATAACTGATTATGGCTAGTGGCTTTGAAATGAAATTGCAGACACTTGCCCGTTTCGCTTGCCGCTTGCAGGCGCTTGGTTTGGTGTATTTCGAGATCGGCTCCCCATAACAATACGGAGTGACAAGCTCCGCTTTTTAGGCACTGTTCGGCAGCCCATAAGGCATCGAGACCGCGTTGAGGCTCGATCACCAAGATGTTATCGAGCTCGATTCCTTGGTTGCTAAAAAACTCGGCACAGATCTTCCCTGGCGGGTTAATGAATATGGCCAGTTTTTGTGAGTTTTGTTGAGCTAAATAGGGCATAAGGAGACGAAGTTCGCCGATCCCTTGTTGTGATTCAACCTCAATAACGCCGTGCGTCGGGAAGCCGCCATCAAGCTGTTTATCCAATTGAGGATAGCCTGTCGAAGTGGTACTTCCTTGCGTTGTTGATTGTAATCCTTTCCAGATTAACTGGCGGTCTTGTAAGTTTTTTATTAGTTCATGCATAATTAAACACCTGTATATTTATACAGTATATTTAACAATGAAAAAGATGCAAAGAGAAATGACGAAAATTAGCGGAAGTAAGTGTTAGTTGATTGATTTAGATACAAAAAAAGCCGCTATTAAAGCGACTTTTTGTTATTGCTCATAATATCAGCTACTTAGGTTGAGCATCGATACATTGGCCATTAATGTCTGTCACACTTGGGTTCATTAAGTGTAGATACAGCGGGATGATGTCGAGTGGCGTTTTTAACTTGTTCGCATCTTCACCTGGGTACGCTTTTGCACGCATGCGTGTTTGAGTGCCACCTGGATTAATCGCATTAACACGGATATCAGTACCTTCAAGCTCATCGGCTAAGATCTGCATCATGCCTTCTGTAGCAAACTTTGAAATCGCGTAAGTACCCCAGAACGCGCGGCCAGAGTGACCAACCGTTGAAGAGGTAAAGACAATACGACCCGCTTCCGCTTTCTTAATGACCGGCAGTAACGCTTGAGTCATTAGAAATTCAGCCTTAACGTTGATTTGCATGACGCCATCAAACGTTTCTTCATCGATTTGATCGAATGGACTTAACGTGCCAAGCACACCTGCGTTATGCAGTAGACCATCTAAACGACCGAACTGTGATTCAATGGTTTCAGCCATGTCGATGTAGTTCTGTTTTGTCGCGCCTTTTAAATCCAATGGGATAATCGCAGGCTGTGGGTAACCAGCACTTTCGATTTCGTCGTAAATTAATTCAAGGTTTTTGACATTGCGGCCTAACAGAATAACAGTTGCACCATGTTGAGCGAAACTTAGCGCGGCTTGGCGACCAATGCCAGCACCGGCACCTGTAACCAAAATTACTTTATCTTTGAGGGCATCTGTAGAGATTGGGTAATCCACTGTGCTTATCCTTCTTTCTTTTATTATGTTCGTCATTCCATTGATGTTTAATCACACAGATAACCGCAGGAATGATGAGAAATTCTTGGTAATCGTGACAAGATGGTTACAATACACTAATTCATACAATAGGGGATATGACATTGGAATTTTTGTTGGACTACGGCTTGTTTTTAGCCAAGATTGCGACCGTTGTAATCGCCATCATTGCAATTTTAGTGATAGCTAAATCTGTGGGTGGAAAATCAAGCGCGATTAAAGGTGAGCTGGAAATCACGAACCTATCTGAGCACCACAAACAAACGATTGAACAACTAGAGCACCATTTGCATGATGATGCTTTCATCAAAGCACGTGATAAAGCAGAAAAGAAAGCGGAAAAAGAAAAAGTAAAATCACGTGGCAAAGAAGTGAAGAAAGCAGCGAAAGAGGGTGAGCTTGATAGCAAGCGCGAACCACACCTATTCGTTCTTGATTTTAACGGCAGCATTGATGCGAAAGAAGTGGCTTCATTACGTGAAGAGGTGACGGCGGTTCTGGCTGTGGCTCGTGAAGGTGACGAAGTGTTGCTTAAACTGGAATCTGGCGGTGGCATGGTTCACGGCTATGGTTTGGCGTCTTCTCAACTTGACCGTATCAAAGCGGCAGGTCTGCCTTTGACTATTTCGGTAGACAAAGTAGCAGCAAGTGGCGGTTACATGATGGCATGTATTGCAGACAAAATTGTGTCTGCACCTTTTGCTATTGTTGGTTCTATTGGTGTTATCGCTCAACTACCAAACTTCAACAAACTGCTTAAAAAGCACGATATTGAGTTCGAACAGCTAACGGCGGGTGAGTACAAACGCACGCTTACTATGTTTGGTGAGAACAGCGATAAAGCACGTGAGAAGTTTAAAGAAGAGCTAGAGGAAACTCATGGTTTGTTTAAAGACTTCATTCGTGACCATCGACCTGCGCTAGATCTTGAAAAAGTAGCAACCGGTGAGCACTGGTTTGGTACACAAGCGCATGAACTTGGGCTGGTGGATGAGATTAGCACTTCTGATGATTTAGTCGTAGCGGCATGTAAGGATAAGACGGTTCTAGCGATTCACTACGTACAAAAGAAAAAACTATCAGATAAGCTAGCAGGCGTTGCAGGTAAATCTGCAGACAGCGTGCTGATGAAGCTGATTGAACGCGGCCAAAAGCCGATTGTTTAAGCTTATTTAGTTCTAGGTTTTCATTTAAAGACGTTTAAGCCTTAAAAAGAAAGCGCATAAGTCATCAGACTTATGCGCTTTTTTATTGCTCCACTTCCGAGCGGGTTTAACCACTATGTTGTAGGGGGAGCGGAGTCTTATACCAATCACTTACTTATTGTGATTAGCATTAAATCTTGGCTCCATAATCATTTCGCTTCGGACAGGTGGTCAATATTTCTCTATGACCTGTGTCTTTGAGCTCTTCCAAAATCACATCAAAGCCCCATAAGCGATAAAGGTGTTTTAATACTTCATCGTAGCCTTTATCTAGCGGGATACGGTCATGAGGCACATATTGCAGTGTCATTGAGCGATCACCACGAACATCGACATTAAACACCTGAATATTCGGCTCAAGGTTGCTTAGATTGTACTGCGCCGCGAGCTTTTCTCTAATCAGGCGATAACCAGGATCATCGTGAATCGCACTGACTTCAATGGTGTTTTTACGGTCGTCGTCGAGTACTGAGAACAGCTTAAAGTCACGAATGATCTTTGGAGAAAGGTATTGGCTGATGAAGCTTTCATCTTTGAAGTTGTGCATCGCAAAGTGCACCGCTTCTAACCAATTACTTCCGGCTAATTCAGGGAACCACTCTTTGTCTTCATCGGTGGGCTCTTCGCAGATGCGTCGGATGTCTCTAAACATTGCAAAGCCAAGTGCGTAAGGATTTATCCCACTGAAATAAGGGCTGTTGTAGGCGGGTTGAGCAACCACACTGGTGTGACTGTGTAGAAACTCTAAGATGAACTTATCACTCACCAAGCCTTCGTCGTAAAGGTGGTTAAGAATGGTGTAATGCCAGAAGGTTGCCCAACCCTCATTCATTACTTGAGTTTGTTTCTGAGGATAGAAGTATTGGCTTACCTTGCGAACAATACGAACACACTCTCGCTGCCAAGGTTCAAGCAGTGGGGCGTTCTTCTCAATAAAGTAGAGAATGTTTTCTTGAGGCTCACTAGGGAAACGTATCTTGGTTTCTTCTTCCTTACTTTTGTTCTGAGGAACCGTTCTCCAAAGTTCGTTCACTTGAGATTGCAGATACGCTTCACGTTCTTCTTGTCTTGCGGTTTCTTCTGCAATGGAAATCTTCTCTGGGCGTTTGTATCTGTCTACGCCGTAGTTCATGAGAGCATGACAAGAATCGAGAAGTTTCTCGACTTCAGCTACACCGTATTTTTCTTCGCAATCGGTAATGTATTTTTTCGCGAACAATAGATAGTCGATAATCGAGCTTGCATCAGTCCAGGTTTGGAATAGGTAGTTGCCTTTAAAGAAAGAGTTGTGGCCATAACAAGCGTGAGCCATTACCAGCGCCTGCATTGTGACCGTGTTCTCTTCCATTAAGTAAGCGATACACGGATCTGAGTTGATCACGATCTCGTACGCTAACCCCATTTGGCCGTGTTTGTAGTTTTGCTCGGTTTGGATGAACTTCTTACCAAAAGACCAGTGGTTGTAGTTGATGGGCATACCAATACTGGAGTAAGCATCCATCATCTGCTCAGAGGTAATCACTTCAATCTGGTTCGGGTAAGTGTCTAAACGGTAATGCTGCGCCACACGCTTAATTTCTACGTGATATTGCTCTAAGAGGTTGAACGTCCAATCTGGGCCATCAGGCAGCATCTTGTCGTTTCTCTTCTGTGTCGCCTTGTCTCTATCGGCAATGTTTGATTTTTCTGCAACGTTTGATTTCGCTGTCATGGCAAGCCCCCTTACGCTGTCTCTTTCTGGAACAGTTCTCTAAACACAGGAAAAATATCATCCACCGTTTTAATGTTCTTCATGGCGAAGTTATCGAAGCTAGCTTCTAGCTTCTCGTACTCGTGCCAAAGCGTTTGGTGTGAACGGCGCGTAATCTCGATGTAAGAGTAATATTGGCAAGTCGGCAATAGCGTGTTGACCAGTAGTTCTTTACAGCGAGGCGAGTCATCAGCCCAGTTATCTCCATCAGAAGCTTGTGCTGCGTAGATATTCCACTCATTAGCAGGATAACGATCTGCGACAATTTCTTTCATTAGTTTCAGTGCACTGGAAACGATGGTACCACCGGTTTCTTGCGAGTAGAAAAACTCATGTTCATCGACTTCTTTTGCCTGAGTATGGTGGCGAATAAACACAACATCGACGTTTTCGTAGGTGCGGTTTAAGAACAGATACAGAAGGACATAAAAGCGCTTAGCGATGTCTTTGGTAGCTTGATCCATTGAGCCCGACACATCCATTAGGCAGAACATTACCGCTTGGCTAGATGGAATAGGGCGCTTCTCGTAGTTTTTGTAACGTAAATCGAAGGTGTCAATGAATGGCACGCTCTCAATGCGTTTACGCAGTTCGGCGATCTCTTCTTTTAGACGTGTTTCTTCAAAGGGTTGTGCAGGCTCAGTCATTTTAACTTGGTCGAGCTGCTCCATTAGAGTATTTAATTCCCGCTTTCTGCCCGCCGTCATCGCTGTTCTTCGAGCGAGAGATTGTTGTAGAGAGCGGACAATAGCGATGTTGGATGGAATCCCCGCACTTTGGTAACCAGAGCGGTGTATCTTCCACTCAGTGATTTTGTTGACCTGGTTTTTTTCGAGATTAGGGAGTGCCAAATCCTCAAAGAGAATGTCTAGGTACTCATCCTTTGATATTTGGAAGGTAAATTCGTCTTGGCCTTCGCCATCAGGGCTTGCATCACCTTGACCTGAACCGCCACCTTGACCACCACCTTTAGGGCGTTCGATCTTGTCACCCGTGATGAACTGGTCATTACCTGGGTGAACACGTTCTCTTACGCCGCCTTGGCCTTGATGAAAGCTAGGCTCTTTGATGTCTTTATGGGGAATAGTAACGTCTTCACCCGTTTCAGTATTGGTGATTGAGCGTCGGTTAACTGCATCGGCCACAGATTCTTTGATTTGCTCTTTATGGCGTCTTAAGAAGCGCTGTCTATTTACAGCACTCTTATTTTTGCCATTGAGCCTCCGATCGATAAATTGTGCCATAAGAACTCCCTCTCAGCTGATGTCGCGATCCTACTTTTATAGGTTGTAAGAGTTATTGGTTTGTATGAGCTGCTCGCTTGAACAGCTCAGTACAGTTTGGTTATGAGGATTTACGAACTCTTAGGTACCACTCGGATAGCAGTCTCACTTGTTTCTCGGTGTAGCCTTTTTCCATCATACGAGCAACGAAGTCGTCGTGTTTTTTCTGATCATCCGTTGAGGTCTTAGCATTGAACGAAATAACAGGAAGCAACTCTTCTGTGTTGGAGAACATTTTCTTCTCAATCACAGTGCGCAGTTTCTCGTAGCTCGTCCAAACTGGGTTTTGACCGTTATTGTTGGCTTTGGCACGAAGCACGAAGTTCACAATCTCATTTCGGAAGTCTTTAGGGTTACTGATACCGGCAGTTTTCTCGATTTTCTCAAGTTCACCATTCAGAGAAGCACGGTCAAATAGCTGTCCTGTTTCTGGATCACGGTACTCTTGGTCTTGAATCCAGAAGTCAGCATAGGTGACGTAACGGTCGAAGATATTCTGTCCGTACTCAGAGTAAGACTCTAGGTAAGCGGTCTGAATTTCTTTACCAATGAATTCTACGTAACGCGGTACTAGGTATCCTTTCAAGAACTCAAGATACTTCTCAGCGGTTTCTTGAGGGAACTGCTCACGTTCGATCTGTTGTTCAATAACGTAGAACAAGTGAACCGGGTTTGCCGCCACTTCGGCTTGGTCGAAGTTGAACACGCGAGACAGAATCTTAAAGGCGAAACGCGTTGATAGCCCAGACATGCCTTCGTCAACGCCAGCATAATCTCGGTATTCTTGGTAGCTCTTCGCTTTTGGATCGGTGTCTTTTAAGGTTTCACCATCGTAAACACGCATTTTGGAGAACAGAGAAGAGTTTTCAGGCTCTTTCAGTCTCGAAAGGATACTGAATTGCGATAGCAGAGCGAGTGTACTTGGTGAACATGGTGCATTTGAGAGTTCACTGTGCTCAAGCAATTTCTGGTAGATCTTCACTTCTTCAGAGACGCGTAGACAGTAAGGGACTTTTACAATGTAGACACGGTCGAGGAAGGCTTCGTTGTTCTTGTTGTTACGGAAGGTTTGCCACTCTGACTCATTCGAGTGAGCCAAAATCATGCCATCAAACGGCAGCGCGGAAAGCCCTTCGGTACCGTTGAAGTTACCTTCTTGTGTTGCCGTAAGTAGAGGGTGCAATACCTTGATTGGTGCCTTGAACATCTCCACGAATTCCATCACACCTTGGTTGGCTTTACACAGCGCACCAGAATAGCTGTAGGCGTCAGGATCATCTTGAGAGAAGTGCTCAAGTTTACGAATATCGACTTTACCTACAAGTGAAGAGATATCTTGGTTGTTTTCATCACCCGGCTCTGTCTTCGCGATCGCAACTTGATCTAGAATCGAAGGACGCAGCTTGATGACTTTGAATTTAGAAATATCACCACCGAAATCATGGAGGCGTTTTGCCGCCCAAGGTGACATGATAGAGCGGATGTAGCGCTTCTCTATTCCGTACTCTTGTTTCAAAAGATCGCCATCTTCGTTTACGTCGAACAGACAGAAGGGGTGATCATTTACTGGGCTTCGCTCACCATCAGCAGACAGCACATAGATTGGCAGTTTTTGCATCAGTGCTTTTAGCTTTTCAGCAAGAGAAGATTTACCACCGCCCACAGGGCCGAGTAGATAAAGGATCTGTTTACGTTCTTCTAAACCTTGTGCAGCGTGTTTTAGGTAAGAAACAATCTGTTCAATCGCATCTTCCATGCCATAGAAATCTTTAAACTCGCTGTAGCGCGATATGACACGGTTCGAGAAAATACGACTTAGATGGGGGTCTTGAGCGGTGTCTATAACCTCCGGTTCGCCGATGGCCAGTAGTAAGCGCTCAGCAGCGTTAGCGTAAGCACTTTTATCGTCTTTACACAGCCCTAAGAACTCTTGCAATGTGAGCTCTTCTTCCTTGGCTGCTTCATAACGTGATTGATAGTGGTCAAAAATACTCATAGTCACATTCCCCTTGTTAACCAGTCAAAACTGATGAGCGATTGAAAAATAGGCTCTCCCTACATTTTAAGATTAGACCCGCTTCCACAATTTTGCTTAACAATTATGCATTTATTTACAACTTTGGGTATGAGAAGCATCGTCAAAGCAATGCGTAACTTGAGCTGAGTCGAATGAAATTATTTTGTATTCGAGGGGGCTGGGCGTTTGTTTTATGATTTGAGGAAGCTTTCCAATTTCCGTACTGGATTTATGTGGATTAGATGATAATTGAGCCTTATGGATTGGCCTTAAATAAAAGGCTATATAACGCACTTAATTATTAAAAAATCGAGCAGGAAAAAGGGTTACTCATTATGAGTAACCCTTTTGTAAAAACGGATTTTTTACATCAATTTTCGTAGTTGAAACCTTATGCGGTTAGCACAAAGCTTAAGCACTAAAGATTTGAGATAGCTCTGTCGCACATAGGTGATACTGGCGAGGGCAATTGCGCCATGTTGTTAACATGCGGCGGTATTTCTCTAGCATTGGCATTTGGCTGTTGAAGTGGTGATCAGCTTTGTCAAATTGAGGGTAAAGACCTTCAGAGTCAACAAGGAAACGTACGTAATGTACGATCTGCGCTTCAGAAGCGATATCGAAACCTAGGAACTGCAGGCGGCGTTGATCAACTTCAGCACGTTCTTGTTCTGCTAGCATTTTGTTTGACTCTTGCATGGCATGGTACATCTCCATGATGTCGATAACTTCGCGACATTCGGCTTCAGTCAAACAACCAAATTCTTTGTTAAGTTCACGCATTTGAAGTTCGTAACCACGCTCTACAACCGTTTGTAGACGTTGGTATTTAGCTGAGTTCTCAGGATCCATTTGAGACATTAGGTAATATTGATTTGATAGAATTAGACGCTGAGCATTGGTCATTTCCATGGGAGGAGCCTCACTAAAAACTAAATGTTATATTCTTTTGTTGCAGTAAGAGTAACAGCATTCCTACGAGTGGAAACATGATCTCAACACGGATTTAATATGATTTTTTGAATTGATAAACAAAAGTTGTAAAGAAAAGTGAAAGGGTCGTTTTAGCCATAAAACAAAACGCCCCAATCGAAATTGAGGCGTTTAAAATAGAGGTTGAGCACCGTCTTTATTCGAACTTTATCAGTATTAGTATTTTACGTTTGAATGGTACTGACTAAGGACAGCGACAATCTCGTCCATTTTCTCTTTGCTTGGCGGGTTTGTGCCTTCAAGCGGGTAGTCGTAACCCAGAGCTTCCCATTTATGAGCACCAAGCTTGTGGTATGGAAGAAGTTCTACTTTCTCGATGTTATCCATGTCTTTGATGAATTCACCAAGAAGATGAGCATCTTCAGGCGTATCTGTGTAACCAGGAACAATCACGTAACGAATCCAAGTCTTCTTACCGATTTTGTGCAGGTAGCGTGCAAAATCCAGAGTACGTCTGTTTGATACACCAATGAAATCGTGGTGTATCTCGTCTCGCATATGTTTTAGATCCAACATGACTAGATCAGAGGCCTCTAGTACTTCATCGACCACTTCAGTGTGCTTACGAATGTAGCCATTTGTATCAAGACAAGTGTGAATGCCTTCAGCTTGAGCTGCTCGGAAAAAGTCACGAACAAACTCAGGTTGTAGCATCGCTTCACCACCAGAACAGGTGATACCACCACCAGAGGCTTTCATGAAATGACGGTATGATTTTGCTTCGTTGATGATCTCTTCGACCGTTACTTCCTTTCCGTCGTGAAGATCCCATGTATCGCGGTTATGACAGTACATACAACGCATTAAGCAGCCTTGAAGAAACACAATGAAGCGGATACCAGGGCCATCGACGGTACCACAAGATTCGAATGAGTGAATGCGACCAGTTGTAGACATGAGCTATTCTCGTAGAGGAATTTATACTGTTTATTTTATTACAAAAACGGTACATAAAATAGGGTCAAATGGTAACGAGACCTTTAAAAATAAAGGCAATCATCGGTGATGATGATTGCCTTTATTAAACTTGAAAAGTAAAGGACGAAAGCCCTTGCTGGTGGCTAGAAGAAAGCAAACATTGTGATGCCGCCAGTGGTGTATACCGACTCTTTTGCTTCTTCGTAATCAGGTGTTTTTGCGGTTAGCGCGAAAGACGCACCGACGTATTGGTTGTACCAAGCAAAACCCAATACAGCGGTCGCTTGGATGTTCTCTAATGTCACGTCGTAGATAGCGGGATCTTGGTTATTTTTATTGGCGTACTCGTCAACACCTGAACGATCACCTTCGATTGTTAGGTCGTTGAATCGGTAACGACCCTCAAGGCCAGCATAGGTAAACCAACCGCTGTTTGATGCGCCGATCATGCCCGGTTTGAATGGGTTTTCCGTGGTTATGTTGGCTGCACCAAAGTTGCCGCCCAAGTCAGTACCCCAACGGAACATAAAACCAGTCGAGATATCACTTCTAAAGTTACCCACGTTGATCTCTGAAACGTTAGAGATCTCGTAGTCAGTATTTGCTAGCGCTTGATTACGCATTAGGTTGAAATGGCTCAAATAGCCAACGCTACCTGCGTACTCATCATCAATTTGGTATTCCCAACCCATAGGCTCGTCTGATTTAGTGATCGAGTGAACCAGCTTTTGAGCGTCTTCAGAAAGTGCGCGCTCGCCCGTTGTACCAAATGTAATGTTAAAACGTTGGGCTTGCTGTGGGTTCAAGCTGATGTAGTTGAATTCCGTGTGCAAGTAACCTGCGTATGGGCGATCATTAGCCGATGGCGTTTCTAACTCAATGTCAGAAGGCGTATACATTTTGTGGCCAATGGTGATTTCCCACTTATCTAAGGAGCTTGCGCCCCAATAGGAAAGACTTAATGGCTTGACCCAATCGTATGGGGTAATACTTGATGATGTGTAACCCAGGAATAAACCGTTGGTATAATCTTGGTCGACACCAAAGATGCCATCGTTGTCTAACGCAAAAGTTAACGTAGAGCGTTCAGATGCCAATGATGAAAAAGAGAGAAGAATCAGTGGTAAACAACGAAGGTATTTCATGTAGCAGTTACTCTAAAATTATGAACCGAGATAGTACCGTAGTTTGCGCAAATTTGTGGAAAAAAAGTGAATAGAAGAGGGCTTTTTCTGCTCAATCTAACATTTTGAGAGACTGGTGAAGTTAGTTCGATTTATGTCAGATATAAAAAAGCCCCGCACATTGGCGAGGCTAATTATTATTACTGAATGGTCAGCTTAAGCGTTTAGGCTTATAGAGATTCAGTAAATGTACGTGCGATTACGTCAGCTTGTTGCTCTGTAGTTAGAGAGTTAAAGCGTACAGCGTAACCAGAAACACGGATTGTTAACTGAGGGTATTTCTCAGGGTGCTTAACTGCGTCTTCAAGAGTTTCACGGTTAAGAACGTTAACGTTAAGGTGTTGACCACCTTCAATGCCAGCTTCGTGGTGGAAGTAACCATCCATTAGGCCTGCAAGGTTAGCACGTTGGCTGTCTTGTTCTTTACCTAGTGCGTTTGGCACGATAGAGAACGTGTAAGAAATACCATCTTGTGCGTCAGCAAACGGTAGTTTACCTACAGACGTTAGTGAAGCTACAGCGCCTTTCTCATCACGACCGTGCATTGGGTTTGCACCAGGAGCGAAAGGAGCGCCAGCACGACGACCGTCTGGAGTGTTACCTGTTTTCTTACCGTAAACCACGTTAGACGTGATAGTAAGAACTGACTGTGTAGGGATAGAGTTACGGTAAGTCTTAAGCTTACGGATTTTGTTCATGAACGTAGAAACTAGTTCACAAGCAATATCATCTACACGAGAGTCGTTGTTACCGTATTTAGGGTAATCGCCTTCGATTTCGAAGTCAGTTGCGATACCGTCTTCATCACGGATTGGCTTCACTTTAGCAAACTTAATTGCAGACAGTGAGTCAGCAGCAACAGACAGACCAGCAATACCACAAGCCATAGTACGACGAACGTCACGGTCATGAAGAGCCATTAGAGACGCTTCGTAGCTGTACTTGTCGTGCATGTAGTGGATGCTGTTTAGCGCAGTCACGTATTGCTTAGCTAACCAGTCCATGAATGTGTCGAGGCGACCCATTACGTCATCGTAGTTAAGTACTTCGTCAGTGATCTTGTCGCCAACTGGGCCAACTTGCATTTTAAGCTTCTCATCAACGCCGCCGTTGATTGCGTAAAGCATAGTTTTTGCAAGGTTAGCACGAGCGCCGAAGAACTGCATTTGCTTACCAACGATCATTGGTGATACACAACAAGCGATTGCGTAATCATCAGAATCAAGGTCAGGACGCATTAGGTCATCATTTTCGTACTGGATAGAAGAAGTATCGATAGATACCTTCGCACAGAAACGCTTGAAGCCGTCAGGCAGTTGCTCAGACCAAAGAACAGTGATGTTTGGCTCTGGAGAAGGACCCATTGTGTATAGAGAGTTAAGGAAACGGAAGTTCGAACGCGTTACTAGCGTACGACCGTCGATGCCCATACCACCCATAGACTCTGTTGCCCAGATTGGGTCGCCAGAGAATAGCTCATCGTACTCAGGAGTACGTAGGAAACGAACCATACGCAGCTTCATTACGAAGTGGTCGATCATTTCTTGAGCTTGGTCTTCTGTGATTTTACCAGCAGCGATATCACGCTCTAGGTAGATGTCTAGGAAAGTCGAAGTACGACCTAGAGACATTGCAGCGCCATTTTGAGATTTAACAGCAGCTAGGTAGCCGAAGTAAGTCCACTGAATCGCTTCTTGAGCAGATTGAGCTGGCTCAGAGATATCGAAGCCGTAAGTCGCTGCCATTTGCTTGATTTGACCTAGAGCACGGTGTTGCTCAGAGATCTCTTCACGCAGTTGCATTGTAGCTGCAAGATCTTCGCCGTTCTCGAAACGCTCTTGTAGAGAAGCGAATTGAGCTGCTTTGTCTTTCATTAGGAAATCAATACCGTAAAGTGCTACGCGACGGTAATCACCAATGATACGACCACGGCCGTAAGCATCAGGAAGACCAGTCAGAACACCAGACTTACGACATTTTAGGATATCAGGCGTGTAGATATCGAAAACACCAGCGTTGTGTGTTTTACGGTATTCTGAATAGATTTTTGAAACCATCGGGTCAAGAGTTTCACCGTATGCTTTACAAGAACCTTCAACCATACGTACACCACCGTTAGGGATGATTGCACGTTTTAGTGGTTTTTCAGTTTGTAGACCAACAATTGTTTCAAGGTCTTTTTGGATGTAGCCCGCATCATGAGAAGTGATGGTAGAGATAACAGAAGTATCGAAATCTACAGGTGCTTTAGTTGCGTTTTCCTGTTTGATACCTTCCATTACCGAAGCCCAAAGCGTATTAGTCGCCTCAGTACCTTCAGAAACTAGGAAAGACTCGTCGCCTTCATATGGCGTGTAGTTCTTTTGAATGAAATCACGAACGTTTACTTCGCTTTGCCACTCACCTGCAGCAAAATCTTCCCAAGCTTTAGCAAATTGCTCTGCCATGACATACCTACCTTTTTAGTAGAAAAAATTCGTACTTAACACTGTTGAGCCAGCGCCCCTCGTAAGGGTAGTACACTCTTATTAATAACAATATATATGAGCATATAAGCTTCATATGGTTATATATATTGTCACTACTTTTTATATGTTGTCTTTACTCTATGAATTCAAGACTACGCTAAAAAATTCCTGCAAACCTTAAACTAAATCAATAAATACCAAAAAAAGTTGAAAAAATTTGAGTGACAGGGGTTGCCACCCAAACTTTTTTTTAGTCTCAATACTACTTTTGTGTAGTAAAGACCATTATAGCCAAGCTTTTAGACCATATTGGCTTTCTAGCATACCAACTGCAAGCATTGCTACTAGACAGATAACCAGAACACCGACTGGGATAACAATCTTGTCGACAAATGACAGACGCTTCGCACGCTCTTTATCACCAATCAGACCGTTGTTATCAAGCAGCATTGTTAAAGCCCAAGCTAATACCGGGTTAACAACTGCTGAACCAAAGATACAGATACCAGCAGCTTGTGAATCTTTTGAATCCTTAACCATCTGCATACCTGCTTCAAGTAGAGGTAGAGATACACCTACAAGTAGCGCAACACGCATTACTGGTGGCCATACTGCTACGTCCATTGGGAAACCAAGAATCGCAACGATGATACATAGTGAACCAAGTAGAATCGCACCGCCTGGAATAGGACGCTTCGCGATTGCTGCTGGGATCATGTAAGTACCCCAAGAAGATGTGATGTTACCACCACCCACTGCAGTACCCACCATTTGACGCACAGAACACATCGTCATTGTGTCATCAACATCCATCAGAACTTTTTCAGAACGTTTAGGGTAGTTCAGTTCTTGGAAGATACGGTGACCTAGGAAATCTGGCGACCACATTGCTACGGCAAGAATTGCGAATGGTAGAGAAGCGATGAAGTGTTCAACGTTTGGCAAGCCAAGCATCCAACCTTCAGAAGTAGAACCCCACCAGTAAACTGGGTTTAGGTTTGGAATACCCATTTCAGTTTCGAATACGATATCGAAACCAGCGCCCAATGCTAATGCAATAGCAAGACCTGTGAACGCACAAACTGGGATAGCTAACCAACGCTTGTTCACTTTCGCTAAGAAAGCGTAGATAGCGATAGTAATAGCAAGAACGATTAAACCAACGTAACCCATGCTACCCGCTTCAACAGTAGAAGATTGAAGACCAACCGCCCATGCTTGAATCGAATTAATTTGGCTCATGGTACCGGTTAGGCCTAAGAAGATAAGCAAGCCACCTGCCGTACCTTCTGAAGTCAGGTTAACAAGTTTAGAGCCGCCTTTAAGGAAACTTAGGATTAGACCAAAGACACCGATAAGGATTGCCAATGCAAGAGGGTGAGCACCAGCAAGAGCGATGGTACCGATAAGAGGGATCATTGGGCCGTGGTTGCCGGCAAGGTTTGCTTTAGGGTTAAAGAAACCAGAAGCAAGAATACAGAACAGCAGTGCAGGAATAAGCATTTCTACACGAGCAACTTCAATCGCGAAGTCTTTACCCAAGTTTACGTGATCCCAAGCTTGAGTTAGGCCATCGGCCCAAGACATCATTACTGCTGAGTACATCGCAATGATACCAATGGTACCAGCAAGTGCAGGAACAAGATCTTCAAGTTCAAAACGGAAATCACGGCCTGGAAGGTTTAGGCCAAAACGACGAGGCTTCATGATTTGAAGTTCGTGATCTAAGTAATCTGAGCGGCTCTCAAATTCAGAAGCAGGGCGGTGAAGCTCTTTATAGCTTTTCTCTTCTACTTCAGAGTTCGCATTATTGACAACGTCTGACATAGATTCCTCATATTTTATGTTAGTAATTCTAAAATTGAATTCTATAAGTTCGCGTAATTGCGTAATTGCGTTATTTCTTAGTTATAACTTATTAACATTATGTTGCACGTTTTTGATGTGCTTTATGCAGTTAAGTTAAAAGAAATATTTGGCATTTTTAATGCCTTATTGTGTGCTGAGAAGTCTAACAAGCTTACTCTTTAGGGTGATTGATCTTGATCACTTTATGAGTGTATGTGAAAGAAAGCTACAAAACGAAGCGTTTCATTAACTTCTCATTGATGAATTATGTAATTTTTTTTCACAAACTGACGTTTTTATCGTCTTGTCACAGTTCTTATCCTTAGTAAATTCCATTTTTAATGATTGGCTTACTTTTTGCTTAATCGCTGATAGATATTTAATTTTGGCGAGCTGTTGCCACAAACAGGACGAAAATCGATGAAAAAGACACAAATGTTGCCACTAGCGGCAATAATCTCAGGACTACTGGTTGGTTGTGGCGGCGGAAGCGGCGGTGGAAGCGGCGGTGGAAGCGGCGGCGGCGCGCCCGCAACCCCGAAATATACCTGGCAATTATTGAGCTTGAGCTCTGTAGAAAGAAGCGTGGTGGGAAGTGGGTGTTCGATCATTGGTCAGGATGAATCTGATGTAAACGGGACAAAGGTTATTGCAGCTTATGAAGCTACCGCTAACTATAATATTTTGTTCCATGACGAGAATGGTGTCATTACCGCAACAAATCAATCAGATACTGATGGTCGTTTCGTTATCGATAGTAAAGATGTTCCTGATGGAGGTTATGTATCTCTAGAAGAAATCGATGGATCTATCCAAGGAACGCAAGATGTATATATGTTTACTGTAGCGAAAGAGCTCCTTTCAGATATGACATTAAATGTTCGTCAGCACTATTCGACGTACTCTTGTTATCAGGGTGAGCAGTCACAAAAAGTGACTAATGATCCGAATTCGGCAGTAAAAGTTGACCAAGTAGATGCCAATACAAGTTACTACCAGAGTAGCTATATCGATAACTCTGTTAACGGCAATACAATTGCAAGTGGTATAAAAGTCAATTCAGATGTCCCGGCATTAAATAACGTATTAGTTACCTTGTTTGATACTTACAGCAGTGGTGAAAGTAGAGGTTTGAGTCACTATGCTGTTGTGGATTCTAGCTATATCTATGATTCATCTCAGGGTAGTGGTAACAAAAGTGGGTTGCCAACTGATGAGAATATTGTCGAGCCAGTATTTACAGCTACTGGGTTGACGTTGAATAACACAAGTAAAATTGACGTTGAAATAGATAATGAGATCCATACTTGGCAGCCGATTTACGAGTCAGGACAAGTTTATAGTGTTATTGACGGTACATCAGTGATTGATAATTGGTCGTTTGATATTGAAGCGAGCACTGATGGAGCTTCTGGTAGCTGGAATGCCAAAATCTATGATTCTGTAGATTCAACAGGTACTACAGTCGTTTTACCTACTTTGAGTACATTGAACGTATCTATTACTAACTCTGGCTGTGCTGGCTATTGTTTGAGTGCTGATGGTTACAGGGTATCAGAATATCAAATTCAAAGAACACACTTAAGATCTTCGAACAACAATAACCGAAACTTCTATCAAACTATTTTTGCTGCGCCAAATAAAGATCAGGTGTTGATGAGTAGTACGGATGAAGTGTTACTCATTGATAATAACAGTGACCGTCTAGAGTTGTCTTTAGCCCAGTTAGACACGGAAAGTGAAGCGCAGGTGAAGCAGTTTTTTGCACATAATATCGACCCTCAAGTCCTAATTTCGTCGACTATTCCAAATTACAATGATGTGAATGGCCTACTATCTATGGCATCAGGTGATAAGTCGAGAAGAATCGAGATCATGGGAAGTGAGGTACAGTTTTATCAGCAAGGCGTAAACTAACTGACAACAGTAATGTTCAAATAAATGAACTTCACATTTTGTTAACTAAAAAGCCCCGTTAATTGGGGCTTTTTTATAAGTGCTATTCATGTAATTGAGATGAAAACGCTACTTAGTGCATAATAAATCAGAGATAAGTGCTATTTATTCCTTAATGATAGGTTAATAATTTGTTGCATGTTATTCCGTGTGGTGCTAGTTTGTATCGCATGAAAAGGTCGGAGTACCTTGCATTTTCACAAACTTGGGAGAGAAAGCGCATGAAAGATGTACCAGCGCTGGACATAAAGGATCTACACAAAACGTTTGGTCAAAATGAAGTTTTAAAGGGAATTTCACTTTCTGCGCATAAAGGCGATGTAGTCTCGATTATCGGATCTTCTGGGTCGGGTAAAAGTACTTTCCTTAGATGTATCAACCTTTTAGAGACACCTACCGCCGGCGAAATTTGGGTTAATGGCGAATTAATTCAAATGAAAAATAACCGCCAAGGAGTTTCCGTTCCTGCAAATGAAAAACAAGTTCAACGAATCCGTTCTCGTTTGGCTATGGTTTTTCAAGGCTTTAACCTTTGGTCTCACCTGACCGTTCTCGAAAATGTTATCGAAGCACCCGTTCATGTCTTAGGCGTACCTAAAGCACAAGCAATTGAAAATGCTGAGCTGCTACTGAAGAAAGTAGGACTATATGAACGCAAAGATTACTACCCGGGTCATTTATCTGGCGGTCAACAACAGCGTGCTGCGATTGCAAGAGCGTTAGCGGTTGATCCTGAAGTAATGTTATTTGATGAACCGACATCTGCACTTGACCCTGAGTTAGTAGGGGAAGTTCTTGGTGTAATGCGTGACTTAGCCGAAGAAGGAAGAACCATGCTTGTGGTAACACATGAAATGGCTTTTGCTCGTGATGTATCCAACCACGTGATGTTCTTACATCAAGGTCTAGTGGAAGAACAGGGCGATCCAGCTAAACTGTTTACGGCACCTGAATCAGAGCGTCTACAACAGTTTATCTCTTCTATCTACTAATAAGCAGCTATGTACGCAGTCGATTGAAGTAAATAAAAATTGAAATATTGTTGTTAAGGTCAATGACAGCGGTATAAGCAATAAAACACAACAAGTAATTTAATAAGTAACAACAAACACAATATTAAAATTAGCAAAACATAAAAACCTAAATCACAGGAGTAGGGATATGAAAAAGTGGTTATTAGTAGCGGCACTTGCTGCAACTGCTGCAACGGGCGTAGCTCAAGCAAAAGAATGGAAAACAGTACGCTTCGGTATTGAAGGTGCTTACCCTCCATTTAGCTGGACTGAAGCTGATGGTTCACTAAAAGGCTTTGACGTCGATATGGCGAACGCACTTTGTACTGAAATGCAGGTGAAGTGTAAGATCGTAGCGCAAGATTGGGATGGCATTATTCCTTCTCTACTTGCTCGTAAATATGATGCGATCATCGCGGCAATGTCGATTACAGAAGAGCGTAAGAAAAAAATCGACTTTACTGGTAAGTACGCACTTATCCCAAACAAGTTCATCGCTAAAAAAGGTGCAGGCCTTAACTTTGATGATCTAAGTGGTCAAAAAATTGCCGTTCAACGTGCAACAACTCACGATAAGTACCTAACAGACAACTACGGCGACACAGTAGAAATCGTTCGTTACGGTTCATTCGATGAAGCTTACCTTGATCTAGCTAACGGTCGTGTTGCTGCTGTTCTGGGTGATGCATCGGCTCTAGAAGAAGGCGTACTCAACAAAGCGGGTGGCGGAGACTACGAGTTTGTTGGTCCATCTCTAACCGATCCTAAATGGTTCGGCGATGGTTTTGGTATTGCTCTACGTAAGCAAGACAAAGATCTGACTAAACAGTTAGATGCTGCAATCCTTTCACTACGTGAAAAAGGCATCTACCAAGATATCGCGGCTAAATACTTCAACTACGACGTATACGGCCAGTAATTTCTAGCGTCACTTCTTAAGGGAGAGGTTACCCTCTCCCTGTCTACCAACTTTTTCGCAGTTCTGTTGGAATTCATTATGTTTGATTTACAAGGATATGAAGCTTCGATCCTGAAAGGGGCGGTGCTTACGATCGAAGTTGCCTTGCTGTCGCTAATTTTAGCTATGGTTCTTGGTATGCTAGGTGCCTTAGCTAAACTCGCGCCTTATCGCTGGGCTCGTGCTATCGCAACCCTCTACACAACCGTTATTCGAGGCATTCCTGACCTCGTATTGATGATGTTGATTTTCTTTGGTGGACAAATCCTTTTAAACAACAGTTTGTACTCCATCAATGAGTGGCTCAATGAATGGTTCACGTCGAGTGACCCTAACCATGAGTGGACCGCTTACTTACCTGATTATATCGATGTCAGCCCATTTATTGCCGGCGTCTTAACGATTGGCTTTATCTTCGGTGCTTACATGGCTGAAACCTTCCGTGGTGCCATCATGGCTGTTGATAGCGGCGAAATGGAAGCGGCAAAGGCCTATGGTATGGGCCCTGTATTAGCGTTCCGTCGTATCCTGCTTCCGCAAATGATTCGTCATGCACTGCCGGGTTTTGGTAACAACTGGTTGGTTCTACTTAAGACCACCGCGTTGGTTTCGATTATCGGTTTAGAAGACATGGTACGTGTTAGCGCATTGGCTGCAGGCTCAACCAAAATGCCATTTACCTTTTATATGACAGTGGCACTTATTTTCCTATTCTTCACCAGTGTTTCGACGGGCTTGCTTAAGTTGGTTGAACGTAAATTCAGTATCCACGCGAGGTAGTTATGGACTTTTCATTGATAATTGAAAGCCTGCCGATTTACCTTAGTGGTTTATGGACAACGGCTTGGATGGTTTGTGTAGCTTTGATTATTGGCTTATGTGTAGCCATACCATTAGCTATCTCTCGCAACAGCCCAAATATGCTGATTAACGCTCCTGCTTGGTCGTTCATCTATTTCTTCCGTGGTACGCCATTATTGGTGCAGTTGTATCTGATTTACTACGGTATGGACCAATTTTTCCCAGTGAAAGATACCCTATGGGAAAACGCATGGTTCTGTGCATTGGTTGCGTTTATTCTGAACACGTCGGCTTATACCGCTGAAATCATCCGTGGTGCGATTAACGGTTTACCGAAAGGTGAAGTTGAAGCAGCAAAAGCATATGGCATGAGTACACCGAAGACATACCGCCGTATCATTCTGCCAAGTGCTCTTCGTCGAGCGTTACCGGCTTACAGTAATGAAGTGATATTCATGCTTCACGGCTCTGCAGTTGCAGGTATCGTAACGATTATGGACTTGACTGGCGCAGCACGTTTGGTTAACTCACGTTACTACGCTCCATTCGAATCTTTCTTAACAGCAGGCCTATTCTACATGGCGCTAACGTTTATCATCATCGCGATTTTCAAGTTCGCAGAGAAACGTTTCCTAGCTTACCTAAGACCGCTTAGCTAATAAGTACACAGTAACAATTTCAGTTCAACAAACGGCGCTTTCATAGCGCCGTTTTTTATTGATAATAACTAATTTACTCGTTACTTAAACGTCGACCAAATCGGCGCATGATCAGACGGTTTTTCGATACCACGTAGCTCATAGTCGATACCTGCTTCAGTACATTTATCAGCAAGTTTCTGAGTCGCCAGTACTACGTCAATTCGTAGGCCGCGGTTGTCCACGAAACCTTTTGAGCGGTAATCAAACCACGAGTATTGGTCGTTTACTTCTGGATGTAGTAAACGGAAGCTATCTACAAAGCCCCAATCCATCAGTGTTTTCAACCATTCGCGCTCTTCTGGTTGGAAAGAACACTTGCCTGTTTTCAACCAACGTTTCGCGTTAGGTTCACCGATGCCGATGTCTGCGTCGATAGGGCTGATGTTAATGTCGCCCATCACAATGACTTGTTCATCCTTGTTGTGATAGTCATTTAGGTAAGTCATCAAGTCTTTGTAGAACTGGCGCTTGTATGGGTATTTAGTCTCGTGTTTGATGTTATCCCCTTGAGGGAAGTAGCCATTAAGCACGGTAACTTTTTCACCGTTTTCGTCTTCAAAAGTCGCCATGATCATACGCTTTTGATGGTCTTCGTTGTCAGTAGGAAAACCCTTCTGCACAGAGATAGGTTCTTGCTTACACAGCATAGCCACACCGTAGTGTGCTTTTTGGCCATGGAAGTAAACCTTGTAACCCATCGCTTCAACATCAGCGAGCGGGAAGGCTTCATCGTGCACTTTAATCTCTTGAAGACCAATCACGTCGGGTTGGTGTTTGTCGATAATCGCTTGCAGTTGATGAAGGCGGGCTCTAAGGCCGTTGATATTAAAGCTAATAACTTTCATTTGTTTTTATACCTCTCGGAAACCTTTGTACTGCGAGTTTTCAAAGATTTTTTGATTTGGTTGATTTCATGGTTCATCGTATTTAACCATGCTTAATAATTTCTGTCGCCACTTTATAAAGACAAAATGGCGACATTAAATGGTGTGAATACCTACAGTTACGTTGAGCCTACTGAGTTTTTAGCAAGTCTAAAAAGAAGGCATATTCAAGTGCGTCTTCTTTTAATCGTTTAAATCGACCAGAAGCACCACCGTGACCGGCTTCCATATCGGTTTTGAACAACAGCACATTGTTGTCTGTTTTTATTTCACGTAGTTTCGCCACCCACTTCATCGGCTCAAAGTACTGTACCTGTGAGTCATGCAGACCTGTTGTTACCAACATATTCGGATAGTTTTGTACTTTAATGTTGTCGTATGGCGAGTAACTCAGCATGTATTCGTAGTAGGTTTTATCGTTCGGGTTGCCCCATTCGTCATATTCGTTTGTGGTTAGAGGAATTGATTCATCAAGCATGGTTGTTACCACGTCTACAAACGGAACGTGTGCACCAATACCACGGTACAGTTCTGGTGCTTGGTTGATGATTGCGCCCATCAATAGACCGCCGGCAGAACCACCAACGGCGAACACTTTATCTTGTGCGCCATAGCCTTCTTCAACAAGCCCTTTGGTTACATCGACAAAATCGTTAAATGTGTTTTGTTTGGTCAGTTTCTTGCCGTCTTCATACCAAGGGCGACCAAGCATTTCTGAACCGCGAATATGCGCGATTGCATAAACGAAGCCTCGGTCAAGTAGGCTTAGACGAGCTGAGCGGAAGGTAGGTTCAATCGTCGAACCGTAAGAGCCGTAGCCATATTGGTAGATTGGGTTAGTACTGTCTTTCTTGAATAAGTCTTTACGATAAACCAAAGAGACAGGTACTTGCTTACCATCGCGAGCCGTTACCATGATTCGCTCTGATTGGTAGTTTTCCGCTTCGAAATCACCCAATACAGGTGTTTGCTTCATTAGCTCGGATCCACCTGTATTCAGGTCGAAATCATAGTAAGTGCCTGGCGTGGTTAAGCTGCTGTAGTAGACACGAACTTTTGAATTATCTAATTCATAGTTACCAGTCAGGTAAGCGGCAAAAGCGGCGTCATTGAACTCAAGTGGGAACTCTTTGCCCGTTGAGAGTTGGCGTACTTTCACTGTAGATAAGCCATTTGCACGTTGCTCGTAAACAAGATGGTCATCAAATAACTCGAAATCGACAAGTTGAGTATTATCATCGGCTGGGATGACATCGACCCATTTTGAACGGTCGTGCATATCTTTGGTTGTGACTTTCATTAAGCGGAAGTTGACGGCTTGGTAGTTGGTGTAGATGTAGTACCAATCACCTAGCTTAGCGATGCTGTACTCAATGCCCGTTTCCTTTGGGTAAAAAGGTTCTGCTTTCGCGTTTGGGTTGCTGGCATCGATGACTGAAACGCCGCTGGTTTCTGTGCTCGAGTGCCAAATGTACACCTGTTGACCATCTTTACTCTTACTTAAGCCAGTGTAGTAAGCAGTGTCGGTTTCTTCGTAAATCAACTCATCGTTTGTCTGAGGTGTGCCTAAGACATGGCGGAAAACTTGGTAACCCAATAGCGTTTGTGGATCTTTCTTGATGTAATAGAAGGCCTGGTTGTCGTTTTGCCAGGCAATTGAACTCGAGGCACCTTCAATTTCATCAGTTAGGTATTCACCGGTCGTGAGGTCTTTAATCTTAATGGTGTAAACACGACGGCTCAGCGTATCTTCGCCATAGGCCAACAAGTTTTCGTTTGGACTGATCGTTAAGCCGCCAATACTGAAGAATTCGTGTTCTTTTGCCAGTGCGTTAACGTCTAAGATGACCTGCTTATTTGTGCCTGCAAAGTCTTTTGCGCGCAAGTGAACTTCGTATTCGTTGTCGCCCGTGACTTCATTCGAATAGAAGTAGCTGCCTTTACGAACTGGTACCGAATTGTCATCTTTCGCGATTCGGCCTTTGATCTCATCAAATAACTGTTCTTGTAATGCATTAGTGTGTTTCAACACGGTCTCTGCGTACTGATTCTCTTGCTCAAGGTGTTGCAAGATCTCTGGATCTTGGCGCTCATCATCGCGCATCCAGTAGTAATCATCGATTCGGGTGTCACCATGAACCGTCATTGCATGAGGGACTTTCTTAGCTACGGGAGCTTGGGTTTGATGTGCGATGAGTTGCGATGGAGAGTTGTGGTCCATGGTTGTTATTCCTTGATTGCTGCATCCGGCGACAAGTGCGGCCGATACGGCTAATGTGGTTAAAGCGAAACGCATCTGTATATCCTATTGTGTACCTTACTCGTTTTAATGCCAGCATCCTTTAGTGGTTAGTTTTCTTCCAGTGATGTTATTTATAATGGGATTCTGGATTGGTACTTTCAGCGTAAGTGTCTGTTATTGTTTTCAATAAATCAAAGTAATGTTTAATGGAATCGATGGTGGATGTGAGCTGGGGGCAAACGTGCAATGAAAAAGGGACACACTTTTCAGTCTGTCCCTCTTCGTTGTTTGAGCTGAAGTAGAGTTTACTTTAGATAGCCAATGGCATTTCGTTTGAATGGTCAGGTTTACGATTAACCCAACGTAAACCAAGCATGGCGATGAATGACATTGCAATCATCAAGCAACCGAGCGGCAGTTGGTCTTGAGCTGGGAAGAACGAGGCCAGTAGTGTTGCGATGCCAGCACCTAGGTTTTGCATACCACCCAAAATCGCACCTCCAGTACCTGCGTGGTACGGGAATGGCGAAAGCGCCCCTGTTGTTGCCGCCGGGAATAAGATACCAGCGCCCAAAAAGTAAATCGTAGCACCGCCAATCAAAGTTAATGCTGTTGTTTGACCAAATAGACCTGGTATCAACACCACGGTAGACCCTACCAAGATAGCAACTAGTCCAACATTCAGAGCGCGGCGCTCACTGCTACGTTGTGCGATGTAACTGGATAGGCCAGCACCGACTAAGTAACCTGGAATGGGTAATACAAACAACAAGCTTACTGTGGTTGCTGGCAAGCCAAGTACCCCGCCAAGTAATACACCTGCCGCAGCTTCAAATACCGCTACACCTGCAAATGTTGCGACCAATACCAATAAGAAACCTTGGAAACGTTTGTCAGATAGAACGAATTTGTAGCTGTTGGCAACCGATTCATGTTTGCGTCGTTCTTTTGGCAGAGTTTCCATCATGCTCGTCATCATGGTGATCACCACTGCGATTCCAAACAGCGCCAGGAACAAGTAGCTAGAACGCCAACCGAAAGCTTCTGTTAAGTACCCACCTAATACAGGAGCCATCAATGGTGAGAAAATCACACACATGCTAATTAAGCTATTTGCACGGTGCAGTTCTGCGCCTTCAAAACAGTCGCGAGTCAATGTACGAGACATCGCACCACCACAACCGATGCCCAAACCTTGTATAAAGCTACCTGCTAAAAACCATTCATATTCGTGAGCAAACAATGCCACCAAAGTACCGATGATGTAGATGATCAAACCGACGACGATGATTGGTTTGCGACCTAGGCGATCAGAAAGTGGACCGTATGCAAATTGCGACAGACCATAAGGGATCAGGTAGCACGCCATCACAGCTTGAAGCGAAGATGCTGAAACCAAGAACTCACCCGCCATATGACCGATAGAAGGCACGTACATCGTTTGAGTCATTTGACCCACGGCAGTCAGGATAGCGATTAAAAAGGTAAGTTTCGCTAATGGAAACGAGGCGGACATTTGCGTATCTCTCCAAAAATTAGGACGTAAAAAGCCTTGGCGTTCCATTAAGGAGAGCCAAATAAGTAAAGTAACCTGGGAATCTAGGCGCGAGATATTAGAGATTGAGCGTCTACTTAGCAACCAAAAAGTGTGAAGTTGATCAAGATAAAAATCTATAGATTGGATTATAAAAACTAATCCGAATTTATTGAGGTTATAAAATAATAAGGAGTCATTGTCTTCCTTGAAATGTTGCAATTACTCTGAATAAATTTGCGTTATTCATGACCGGAAGCGTAGGCACAAAGAAGCCTAAGTCTGACAAGCTGAAAGCTCTTGAAATCAAAGCAATAACAGACAAAGTACACGATTTATTAACATTTCTATAAACTTTCGTTTTATATGCACGTAATTTGTGCTGTAATTATCCGCTAAGCTATTCGTCTAACTCATTCACATTGTGCATAGCAATTTGTTACTAATGTGATGGTTACGGTTATGGAAGTCTTTTGGCTTAAATAAGGATATTAAATGCGCTCTCTATCAGTACAGTGGAAAATAACCCTCTTAGCAGGTTGTTGTTTAATCATTACGTCACTGTCTCTCATTGGTTTCTCGATCTACAACGCGACGAGCAATCAACAGGTCATAAAATCTCAAAGCTCAGAATCGGTGATTAACAAAACTCAACAGTTGTTGGCATCCGTTTCTCAGCTTAATGCTCAAGAAACTCAACGTTATGTCGATGAAGCTATTTATCGAGCAGAAATGTTGGCCTCTAGTGCTCAGTTTCTAAAGAACAACGCAGACGAAAACTTTACCCCAAGTGAAGAGCTTCGTACTGCGTTAGATGAAATGGTTCGTCGTTCCGTTTTGAACTTTGATTCTATTCAAGGGGCTTACCTAGTCTTCAAGCCCGATTTACTTGATGCTGAAGATGCGAATTATGTCGATGCGGATTATGTCGGCTCGAATGAAAGAGGGCGTTTTGCTCCTTATTGGAAGGTCGCAGATAATGGCGAGAATGTTCTTCCAAACGTGTTATCAGAATCAACATTGAGTGATAACAGCAATAGCGAACGCTTTTTCTGTCCTTTGTCATCTGGACAAACGTGTATTAGTACGCCAAGAGTTGTGAGTAGCGGTGGTCAAGAACTGCTTACGTCTTCGATTTCGGTGCCTATCATCGTTGATGATGTAGCGATTGGTTTCTTGGGCATCGACTTAAGGCTCGATGGTTTGACCAATGTTGTCACTCAATCGGATCAAAGCTTGTTTGAAGGTGCAGGCGCGGTTTACGTCGTGAGTTTAGATGGTTCCGTTATCGCTTCTGATGATCAAAGTATTGCGGTTGGTTCGAGTTTTCAAAGCAACAATACAAGTGGCGATCTAATGACGGACTTTATCTTTGGTGGTGAAGTCACGACTCAATGGAGTGAGAATGGTGAGTGGTTACTCGCATTTGCACCTGTTGTTGCCGCCAACCAAACTTGGGGTGTGCTGTTTGAGATTCCAAGAGCGAGTGTGGTTGCTGACGCGAATCAATTGGATGCCATTATTAGTACTAAGCTAAGCGAAGGTATTAAGACTGAAGTGATTGCGGGTATTAGCTTTATTCTTTTCGGTCTAGCGATCATCGCTTTTGCTTCACTGTCCATTGTTAAGCCTATTCGACAGGTAGTTGAGAGACTGAACGATATTGCTTCTGGTGAAGGTGATTTAACGCAACGCTTGGAAGTGAAATCTCAAGACGAAATTGGTCAGTTGTCACAAGGGTTTAACCTGTTCTTAGACAAGCTTCAACACACTATTAAAGAGGTGATTCAGACCACTGAGCAAGTGGCGAGCACGACAAGCCAGGCGAAGGCCTCTGCATCAAGCACTCGTGAAAGTAGTGAGTCTCAGTTTAAAGAAGTGGATCTTGTGGCGACCGCGGCAGAAGAGATGACTCAGACTTCGGGCTTAGTGGTACAAAATGCTGAAATAGCCGTTGATGCCGCTTGTGAAGCGAATCGTTCTGCTCAGCAAGGCCAACAGGTTATCGAACTTTCTGCCGGTGAAATGAGAAAGCTGGTGGATCGTATGTCGAGCGCCGTGCCTATTGTTGAAGAGTTGGCTAAAAATAACGGTAACATCACTGAGATCTTAAGTGTGATTGAAGGGATCTCTGAACAAACCAACTTACTGGCATTGAATGCCGCGATTGAAGCGGCTCGTGCAGGTGAGCAAGGTCGAGGTTTTGCCGTCGTTGCTGATGAGGTAAGAAATCTCGCAAGCCGCACACAGTCATCGGTTGGTGAAATCAGAGCGGTGATCGACAAAGTCCACGCGGGCACTCAAGATGTCGTTGAAGCGATACAAGAAGGTAATATTCTCGCTAACGACACGGCATTACATGTTCAAAAAGCGGTCGAAGATCTGGGTTCGATCTTTACTTCTATAGCAGCGATCAGTGATATGAACAACCAGATCGTGAGAGCGGCAGAAGAGCAACAATCGGTTTCCGGTGAAGTGAACCAAAGTGTCGTTAATATCCGTGATTTGAGTGCGAAGATCTTGGATCAAGCCGCAGCTTCTGAACAAGTGGGTAGCGAAATTGATCAACTGTCCCAACAGCAGCAGAAATTGGTTAATCAGTTCAAGGTTTAGTCTAGTTGTTCACTGTATAGCTTTTAAGCTTAGTTAACAATTGAATAGAAAAAGGGACAAATGAAGATTTCATTTGTCCCTTTTATTTTTCTTGGGCTCTAACGCTTTAGGGCTTGGCGATATCCGCGAAACCGATTAACGAAGTTAGTCTTCGATAAACCAGTAACCTTTATTCACCAATTCCGTCACGACGGTTACACCTGAAGGAGAAAGGTTAGTTGTTGAGTTAATTACCGAATCATCACACAGTACGTTTAGTAGCGAAGAATCAGCCTGTTCAACTTTAACGACTTCCCCATTGATGTAAGCTGTGTTGCTTTCATTCTCATGGTATAGCGCCTTTAACCCCGATACTCGACAGATCTCGCCTTCTGACTCTAAGTGTTGGGCGATTTCTTCTTCTGTCCATAATGGCTCAGGCGCGACGATATCTAGCTGGTGGCGTGATTGGCTTAGCAGACACCCCATGAATTCACTGATGGTTTCAGGTTGCTCTAGTGCAGATTTCAACATGTCAGTGAGATTGCTTAAATCCGATGAACGAATTTTGCCGTAGCCTTCTTGTGTTTTGAACTCTGGATCATGCAGGTGAACATCACCCATATCATGCGCCAGTACAAAATCCGCAAAGTTGCTGATTAGCTCTTGTTCTTTTGGTGAACGGTAACCAATAGAGTAGCTCATTGAAGGTTCTAAGGTAGTGCCTTCATGAGGAAAACCTGGCGGGATGTAAAGAATATCACCGGGCTCTAAAGTTTCATCAATGATTGGATCAAAGCCTTCAATTTGACGAAGAGCAGAAGCTTGAATGGTTTCTTGGTACTGACCTACGTCTTTTGCTCCAACCTTCCATTGTCGCTTACCTTGACCTTGGATGATGAACACATCGTATTGATCGATATGTGGGCCTACGCCACCTTGAGGTGCTGAGTAGCAGATCATCAGATCGTCGAATAACCAGTTTGGCAATTGTTGAAAAGCTTCAGTCAGCTGGTTAGCGCCTTGGTGCCAATGGTTTGCTGCTTGCACGACTAGTTGCCAATGAGTTTCAGTGAGTTCACCGAACTTATCTTCAGAGAAAGGGCCGTGTTCTGCTTCCCATTTATTATCAAGGTTAGATATAAAGCGAGAATCCACTTCTTCTTCCATCGATAAACCAGCAAGTTCTTCTGGTGAAATAGGGTCGACGAAGTTTTGGAATCCACCTTTTAAGATGGTTGGTTTTTTATGCCAGTAATTTTCAAGAAACTCGGGCATAGAAAAGCTAAGTTGGTACATGTGAATCCTGTCTATATTTATGCTAGATGCTAGATGCTAGATGCTAGATGCTAGTTTGGCTTGTAAATCTTGTTGGACAATTTTAATTGCCTCTAACGCTACTTTTGGGTCGATTTCGTTGCTTTCGAGCAGGTAGATCAGGTCGACAGCTAACTTAACTTCTTCTGGGGCGTTGTCCAGTGGGGATGGTGAGTTATCAGTGCTCATTTCGCTTAGGGTTCTCTAAGTTGATCAATCTTTCAATATTTTTCATGGAGTCTTCGCAGCGTTCTAATCGTTCTTTTGCTAATTGCCAAGCCTCGTCCGCTTTTTTCTTACTGTGGCGAGGCGCAGAGTCAAACGCTAACTTTCGTACTCGAACTAAATCGACTAACCGCTTTTGCCAATCTTGATGTTGAGCGAGTTCGTTATATAGGTCGTTAAGATTTTTTCCTGACTTACTTTTTCGATCTAATCTTAAATCATGATTAGCTAACTCTCTTTGGACAGCTGCTATTTGATTGGTTAACTTTTCGGTTAGGTAAGTCGCTCGAGATGCAGTGAGCTGATTATTAGCCTGCTCTCGCAATATGGTGCGGTAGGTTGTCTGAGCTTCCATTGCGTAGGGAAGCAAAATAGACGCGCTACATTTAAATAAAGTTCTGTCGAATAACGCTTGATGGTAAGCGCCCCTCGATTTATCAACTTGAGAGCAATGGCCAATCAAGGTATCAAGAACACTTTTAAGCTTTGAAAAATGATTCATGTCTCTTCCCGAATGCTGGTGGCTATAAGTTTACAAACCAAGCTTCGTAAGCCAGCTTAATCGCAAGAACGCTAACAACGGTTACAAACACAGGCCTTATAAAAGTAGCGCCAAAACGAATGGCTGAGTGTGCCCCTACGAATGCACCTGCCATTAAGCATACACCCATGGTTAAACCAAGCACCCAATCAATATGACCAAGAATAGCGAAGGTCACCAAAGAGGTAAAGTTACTGGTAAAGTTCATGGCTTTGGATAGACCAGAGGCAAGTAAGATGTTTAAGCGATAAAGCGCCATCGAGCTTACCGTCCAAAACGCGCCAGTTCCTGGGCCAGCAACCCCATCATAAAAGCCAAGAATGAATCCTTGGTACTTTTGTTTTCTCTTAAGCACAGGGCAAGGCTTAGGAGACACATTATGGCTCACATCTGGAGTCTTATGAAAAATGGTATAGACTGCTGCTGCAAGAATGACTAGCGGTAATACCTTCTCTAACCACTCTGTGCTTATGGCATCAACAGTCAGGGTGCCGATTGTTGCACCTATTAAAGTAGATATGAATGCATTTACCCAACATTCAGGTTTGAACAGCTTCTTGCGATAGTAAGTAAAAGCGGCTGTTGATGAGGCGAATGTTGCGGCCAGCTTATTAGTACCGAGTGCAATGTGTGGTGGTAAACCAAGCGATAGCAAAGCTGGTACAGTTAACATTCCTCCGCCACCGGCGACAGCATCAATAAAGCCTGCAGCAAATGCAACCAAGGCAAGTATGACCAACATGGTTGGCTCAATCATTTCCATAAATAGCTAGTGTTCTCGTTATCGGCTGTTCGGGCAGCCACATGAAGAATCGAGGGATTAGTCATGCTGGGTTGTGAATGCAAGGGCCTAGCGATGGCAGGCCCATAACTACCACGAGGGTAGGAAAATTAGTATTTTATTGTTCTTTTAAAAGGCGGTAGCGAATCGAGTAGGGACTTTCCGTATCGCTTCGTGACTATGCGTCTATCAAGGATCGTGACTTTACCAGAATCTCGTTCTTTACGCAGCAATCTACCCACAGATTGAATAAGCTTTTTACTCGCTTCTGGAACAGTAATCTGCATAAAAGGATTACCGCCACGAGATTCAATATATTCTGAATGTGCCCGCTCTACAGGTGAGGTAGGAACACCAAAAGGAATCTTGGTAATAACAAGGTTTTCAAGCAGCTCGCCAGGCAGATCAAGACCTTCAGAAAAGCTACCCGTTCCAAAAAGAACGCTTGTTTTACCTTGGTCTATGAGCTTTTTATGTTTTTTTAGGATTTCAGTTCGTGAGGTATCCCCCTGAACCTGTAACGCCCACGACTTTTTAACGAAATCTGTTGCCAATGCTTCGGCCACTTGGTTCATTTGCCAATAAGAAGAGAATAGAATGAGATTGGCTTTGTTGTCTTCTATTACCTTAGGCAAAATTTCAATAAGATATTCGGTAAACTGAGGAGCTTGTGGTTCGTACTTCATTGCAGGTACCACTAATTCAGCTTGGTTCTGATAATCAAACGGCGATGCCAAAGCAAGAAATTGTACGCCATCTTCTGCTTTTTGGCTGATACCTGATTGATGACAAAAAAAGCTGAAAGAGTTGAGCGCCCTCATGGTCGCAGATACTAACACTGCACCAACACAACGACTCCAAATCTGTTGGTCCAGTTGCCAACCGACTTCTAATGGTGAGACATTAACAACAAAGTCCCCCTCGCTTTCTTTGCTTAATTCAAGCCAACGAGCCAAAGGCGCCCCTTTCTCTCTCTTAGGTTCAGCCATTAATCGCCAAACTTGAGCAAGGTTTTCTGTTCTTTGTATATAGAAGCCAATTTCTGCAAGCGCAGGCTCTGCAAGCTTTGCTGAAAGCTCTCCGTCTTTAACTCGTTCTGCAATCAAGTCGGCAATTTTTGCTACGGCTTGGCTCGCCTTTTGCGTTAATTGCTTGAGATCTTTCGATTCACTTTCTAACCATTCAGGTAAGTCGCCATGCTCGAAGCGATACAAGCCATCTTCAAAGTGGTTAGCGTCAAACTGTTTGCTCATTTGAGTCAGAGTCGGGATCAGTTGTTGTACTGAGTCTTGCAACTCATTTCTAAATCGATGGACACGCTTTTCGTCTGCTAGCCCCGAAAGCTTAGTGATCGATTGATTCAAACGCTCTAACCAAGAGGCAGCACCTTTTAAGCTTGCGGCAGCAGAGGAGTGATCTCTCGCTACGTGTGGCAAGTGGTGAGCTTCATCAAATATATAGATGCTATTTTCTGGTTCTGGCAGTATCACACCGCCGCCTAGGTCCGCATCAGCCATCACTAAACTGTGATTGGCGATAATCACGTCTGCTTTATCTAGCTCTGAACGCGCTTTTTGGAAAGGGCAGTCTCGATGAGTCGGCATACTGTTGTTACAGCTGTGCTTATCACTGACAATCATCTGCCAAATCATGTTGTCGATAGGTTTTGGCCACGAATCACGGTCGCCATCCCATTTACCTTGGGTGAGGCTGCGGTACATGGTTTGGAGTTGTTCGATGTCTTTCTTTTTTGGTTTGGACTCGAACATGGCCATTTGACCGCCATCAACCCCACACGCAGCAGCTAACTTCTCAGTACAACAATAGCGCTGTCTTCCTTTCGCCAAGATGAAAGAAAACTCTCTATCAGTAAGCCGTCTGTATAGAGGGAGATCTTTATTGACGAGCTGTTCTTGTAGCGCAACCGTAGCGGTTGAAATGACGATTTTTCGATTGTTGAGCACGGCGACAGGAATTGTTGCCATTAAATAAGCCAGTGACTTCCCGATCCCGGTACCTGCTTCAGCAACAATCATGCGATTACTTTTGTGGTATTGACCACAAAGTGTCTTCGCTATTTCTGCAACAAGGTAATTTTGAGCACGTCGGGGTACAAAGTTATCCAACTGATCTTGGAGGTTTTGATAACTGGTGCGTATAGAATTTTGAATTTTAGTAGTTAGCATACTGTGACCTACGTAACGGAGCGAGGATAGTAGCACATATCACTAGTCGGTACATTTACCGCAAAATAGCTTGCTTTTGAATCAAAGGTAGATCTCGTTCACAAAAAAAAACTGAACCTTCAGGAACTTAACGATTTTATTTATGTTACGAAATATATATATTAAAAAATCGCACAATCCAGTTATTAAGTTCTGTAAATTGCACTTTAAATTAATTATAGCGGAGTGTTGCACTGTTTTGTTCTTTATTTGGGCTATTATATTTCCCTTGAAAATTAAGGGTAAGTTGCTCGTAAAATGATGAAAAAAAATGTAAAACACTGATTTTTATGTATTTTTGTTTTTTTTAGGTTTGTTTTTAGTTTATTTGACACGCAGGATAATCTTTTGCAATCTAGACCACGAAATTTAGTGGCGGTGATTAACTACCAAAGAGTAGTAATGACCAGTCATAAAAAATAAAAGGGAACCGGGCAAGGATCTCCCATTCTTAGAAAAGGCAGTGGATTTATTATGAAAAAGACTCTATTAGCTCTAGCAGTTATGACAGCAGCTGGTTCTGCAAACGCAGCAATCGAAATTTACAACCAAGACGGCGTTTCTGTTGACCTGAAAGGCGACATCGAAGTTGTATACAGCAACGAGTACAAAAAAGGTTCTTCAATGGAACAAAAAATCGAAGATGCTGACTTCGGTTTTGATATCAAGTACATGGTAAACGAAGAGTGGAAAGTTGGCGCTTACTGGGAATTTAACGGTTCTTCAGATGCAAACGCTACAGCTACTAAAAATGGCGATACATACGTAGCGGCATACAACGACACTCTAGGTTCAATTAAGTTTGGTCGCCTATGTACTGCTGTTGATGACCTAGGTATCGGTAAAGATGAAGCTTACGGCATCTCTACACTTCTAGACAACGCAACTAACGAGTGTGCTGACGAAGCAGTTCGTTACGATTACGACAATGGCGCTCTATACGCGACATTAGGCTACGTACAAGACAAACTAGCAGCTGACGGCGTTGAAGGTACTAACTCTAATTACTTCGATGCGCGTATGGGCTACCGTTTCGCTGATTTCGACGTTTCTGCGTTTGTTGCTGATTTCGACTCTACCAAAGCAAAAGGCGATCACCAAGGTTACGGTGCTGAGCTAGTATTCTCTGGTATCGAGAACGTTTACCTATCTACAGCATACTACGGTGTAAACTCTGATACTGCGAACGATGACAACGCAACAATCGCATTTGCTGCTGGTTACACTATGGGTCTTTGGGGCTTCAACACTGGTTACTCAATCGGTGACCACGATGTAGATCTTAAAGACGAAGATCGTTGGTTCGTTAACTCAACTTACGCAATCGCGCCAAACACTAAAGTGTACGCGGAAGTTGGTGGTATCGATTCAGACGACAAAGCAACATACAAAGCTGATAACGGTCTAGCAATTGGTGTTGAAGCATCATTCTAATGACCTCGTAATCGAGTTTTAGAAAAAAAGCCACCTTAGGGTGGCTTTTTTGTTAGGATAAAGAACAGTTTATTCGATTTTAAAGAGAGACATGATGAAGAAAGTATTGTTAGCTTTGGGCTTGATTACAAGCGTTATTGGCAGTGTAAGTGCGGCAACTTTAACGCCTCAGAAAGGCGTATCAATTCTGTACATTAATGGTCAAGCTGCTCAAAGTAAAATCAGTGAAAACCAGATAAGTGAAGGTTTTAACCAGGTTTTAGTTCGCTTTGATAAAAAATTTGGTAACAGCGGTGTTTACTCTTCGGCACCTTATGTATTGAATTTTGATGTTACTGGTGAAGAGGTTGAAATTAAGTCTCCAAAAGTACGTAGCTATATGGAAGCTGAGAAGATCTTTGAAGCTGTGAATCCATCATGGGTAGTTTTGCAGGATGATGTAGCCATTAAATATCAACAGGATGTCATTGAACGTAAGCCCGGTTTTGCACCGTTTGGCGGTCTAGAGTCTCGACTGGCTGAGCACAATGCAAGTAAGGCAGTCTATTTTAAAGATGGTGTGTTACTTGATAAGCCAGCTGAAGCGGTAGTATTAGCTTCTGTGGTAGACAATACGACAGCACAGACAAGCGGCAAAGCTCAGAAACCAGTGAAACTGGCTGAGACTCAGAATGTTGAGCAATTGCAGGCTTGGTATATCAAAGCTTCTAAGCAAGAACGTAAAGAATTCCGTAAATGGATGATTGACCAAGAGTAATCAATCTTCATCTACAAAAAAAGCGAGACTAATAAGAGTCTCGCTTTTGCTATATTGGTACTTTTTCTGTATCGATACTTTTTCTGTATCGATACTTTTTCTGTATCAGTAAGAGCTAAATCTCTTTCCATTCACCTGGCTGAAGCTGACCCACATCCATATTACCCATTGAGTAGCGAATTAGACGCAGGGTAGGGAAGCCTATGTTTGCCGTCATTCGTCTTACCTGACGGTTACGCCCTTCAATGATAGTAATCGCTAACCATGTTGTCGGTATTGCGGCTCTGAAACGCACTGGAGGGGTTCTTTCCCACACAACAGGTTCAGACATCACCTCAACCTGAGCAGGCAATGTCATACCATCTTTTAGTTCAACACCTTTTCTCAATTTATCTAAATCTTTCTCAGAAGGTGCGCCTTCGACCTGTACCCAGTAAGTCTTGGTCGATTTTGAGTTCGGCTGAGTCAACTTGGCTTGAAAGATGCCATCATTGGTCAAGACCAATAAACCTTCACTATCGCGGTCTAAGCGACCAGCAGCATAAACATCTTTTACGGGAATAAAATCCGCTAGCGTTTTTCTACCTTCGCCATCAGTGAACTGGCTGAGAGTATCGAAAGGCTTATTGAACAGAATTACTTTGCGATCTTCGGGTGCTACCTTAGGCTTTGCGTTGGTAGGTTTGCCTTTATATCGGTGTTTGCTGGAGTGCGGTTTTTTGTGTGAACTGCCAGTGTCATTTTTGCCACTGTGTTGATTCTGTCTATTACCGCTTTGTTTTAATGTGGTACCAGAACGAGCCGGTTTGTCTGAACGAGATGCGCTGCGTGAGCGAGTAGACATGTTAACTACCTTGCAAAAATGTAAACGAAGTGTGCCGAAAAGTTTTCATAGAAACGGAATTGAGCTATCATTTGCGCGCCTAAAAGACACAAAATAGAACAAGTTGATGGACTCTTAAGCCTGATTTGTTTAATTATAACTTCGTGTTTTATTATAACTGGCTCTTTTATTAAAACAATGCACTCACGGATTTGGCTCATGCTGTCATCAAGATTGCATGAAAAATAAGATAGAGTACGACTATCGAGTAAGCAGTTTTCACTCTCAGAGTGGCTTACTGGTCAATTTATAACACTCTCACTGCTTTAAGTGAGCTTGTAAGAACTATAGGGAAATTTCATGCCTACTGAAAAACCAACGATCATCTATACCATTACTGACGAAGCTCCGGCGCTAGCAACTTACTCTCTGCTGCCTATCATTCAATCTTTTACGGCTTCTTCTGGTATTAACGTTGATACTCGCGACATTTCACTTGCAGGGCGCATTATTGCCAACTTCCCTGACTACCTGAACGAAGAGCAACGTATTGGTGATGCATTAGCAGAATTAGGTGAGTTAGCTAAGACACCTGAAGCGAACATCATCAAGCTTCCAAACATCTCTGCATCTGTTCCTCAACTTCAAGCAACAATCAAAGAGCTTCAGTCAAAAGGTTACGCACTTCCTAATTACCCAGAAGAAGCAAACACTGACGAAGAGAAAGCCGTTAAAGCGACTTACGATAAAATCAAAGGCAGTGCTGTAAATCCTGTGTTACGTGAAGGTAACTCGGATCGCCGCGCTCCACTTTCTGTTAAAAACTACGCGAAGAAGAACCCACACTCAATGGGTGCTTGGTCTGCAGATTCTAAGTCGCACGTTTCAAGTATGGACGACAAAGACTTCTTCGGTAGCGAAAAGTCAGTAACGATTGAAGGTGCTACAGAAGTGAGCATTGAATTCGTTGGCAAAGATGGTGTGAAGAAAACACTGAAGCCTGCTTTCGCACTTCAAGATAAAGAGATCATTGATGCGTCAGTAATGAACAAGGCCGCTTTGGTTGCGTTCTTCGAAAAAGAAATCGCATCGGCTAAAGAGCAAGGTGTACTGCTTTCTCTTCACATGAAAGCGACGATGATGAAAGTATCTGACCCTGTGATCTTTGGTCACGCGGTTAAGGTTTACTACAAAGACGTATTCGCTAAACACGGTGAGCTATTCGAAGAACTCGGTGTTGATGTTAACAACGGCATCGGCGATGTATACGCAAAAATTGCTGCGCTTCCTCAAGATCAGAAAGAAGCGATCGAAGCTGACCTACAAGCGGTATACGAGACTCAACCACCACTAGCGATGGTAGATTCAGACCGCGGTATTACCAACCTACACGTACCAAGCGATATCATTGTTGATGCATCTATGCCTGCAATGCTGCGCTCTTCTGGTCAAATGTGGGATCCAGAAGGTAAGCAAAAAGACACGAAAGCTATGATCCCTGATCGCAGCTACGCAAGCATCTACCAAGCTGTCATTGATTTCTGTAAAGAGAACGGCGCTTTCGACCCTACAACGATGGGTAGCGTACCAAACGTTGGCCTGATGGCTCAAAAAGCGGAAGAGTACGGCTCTCACGATAAGACTTTCATCCTTGAAGCTGCCGGTCAGGTTCAAGTGGTTGACGCTTCTGGTTCTGTTCTTCTTGAGCAAGACGTAGAGGAAGGCGATATCTTCCGTATGTGTCAGGTTAAAGATGCACCAATTCAAGACTGGGTTAAGCTAGCGGTAACTCGTGCTCGTGCTTCGGGTGTTCCTGCAGTATTCTGGCTAGACGCGTCTCGCGCGCATGATGCTCAGCTTATTAAGAAAGTTGACGCTTACCTTCCTGAATATGATACCGATGGTCTTGAAATTAAGATCCTTGCTCCTTTAGAAGCAACTCAGTACTCACTGGTTCGTATCAGAGAAGGCCTAGATACTATTTCGGTTACAGGTAACGTATTACGTGATTACCTAACAGATTTGTTCCCGATTCTCGAGCTTGGTACGTCAGCTAAAATGCTATCGATTGTTCCACTCATGAACGGTGGCGGCCTGTTTGAAACAGGTGCTGGCGGCTCTGCTCCTAAGCACGTTCAACAAGTAGAGAAAGAAAACCATCTGCGTTGGGATTCTCTTGGTGAGTTCTTGGCACTAGCGGCATCTCTAGAGCACCTAAGCGTAGTAACGGGGAATGCTAAGGCACAAGTTCTCGCTGACGCGCTTGATAAAGCGACTGGTGAATTCCTAGATAACAACAAGTCTCCTTCACGTCGAGTGGGTGAGCTTGATAACCGTGGTAGCCACTACTACCTTGCTGCATACTGGGCGAAAGCGCTGGCTGAGCAAACGGTTGATGCTGACCTTGCTGCTGAGTTCGCAGGTGTTGCAACTCAATTAGCTGAAAGTGAAGAAGCTATTGTTGCTGAGCTGAATAACGCTCAAGGTCCAGCAGGCGACTTAGGTGGTTATTACCTACTTGATGATGCATTGGTTTCATCACTAATGCGCCCAAGCTCAACGCTAAACGCATTTATTGACGCATAGTGATTGGACTCATCGTTAGTAAGTCATGAACATGATTTACTAACGAGTTGCTTGGTCTGGCAGTTAAGTCACAGATAAAGTCAAAACGAAAGACGCTTTAACGATAACGTTAAAGCGTCTTTTTTTATTCATAATGCTTCCTAGGTCTAGACCTAGCTAAAGGGATCTCTCGGACAAATTGTACTGTGAATAGCTTTTAGCTCTCAGATCGAAAAACCGCCCATTTAAGCCTGTATTACAGGTATGAAATGAGCGGTTTCAATGTTCTGCTTACCTGACAGTCGTTTATTAAGACTGATAGAGGTTACATGTTTGGCAAGCGCCTATTTTACGGCGCTGCCTTCTACAGGAACAACGGAGCTAGCATGGGAGCCTTTAGGTCCACTTTCTACTTCATAATCGACCTGTTGACCTGCCTTTAAGGTTCGATAACCTTCCATTTGTATTGTGGAGTAGTGCGCGAAAATATCGCCATCTTCACCTTCTGGACAAATAAAGCCAAACCCTTTGGCATTGTTAAACCATTTTACTGTACCTGTAGCCATGCTATACATCCCTCATGCATTTTGTTACTAACGTTGTTATATCAAATCAATGTAAGTTCGATTGATATTGTTCCTATCAACTAAACAATTTCAGCTGATAGCTTGAATCTCATACATTGCTTACGGAAATTAACGCTACCCTGCGTAATTATTCCTTATTATAAATTTTTAACGCTTATTACTAGGTTTAGAATCGTGTTACGAAGTTGTATCAGAAAAACCTTTTAGCTCCAATGTAGCTAATGATTGAGTACAGTCAATAGCAAATTGGTATAAAAATGATCAATTTTAATAACAAATCACATTCGAGATTGACGGCATACTATTAACTAAATAGTAACTTAACGACGATCTTATCGTCACCATCAATAGTTGTGGTGTCTTTTTAATCAATCACATATGTTAATCCTGTTAATCGAGATCTTTTATTTGCAGCGATGGAAATGGTGGATTAGGCTCAGTATAGAGGAATATTTTTTGGTACTGTTTCTTGGTGCAGTTTCTTAGTACACCGTAATGCGTGAATGTGGTAAATTTGAGTTAACTAAACATTCACTACTTCCGAAAAATAACCCTTAGCAAAGCTAATATGAGCAGAAACTTTGAATGGGCATCTCCAGGCTCAGATTTACTGGAGAAAGAGAGAACGAAAGTAAAGCCACCGGCAATGTATAACGTTGTATTACATAACGATGACTACACGCCTATGGACTTTGTAATCGAGATCCTAGAGCGATTTTTCTCACTAGATATCGAAAAAGCAACGGAAGTGATGCTCAAGGTTCATTATGAAGGTAAAGCTATTTGTGGCACATACAGTGCTGAAATAGCCGAAACAAAGGTAGCGCAGGTAACGATGTACTCAAAGGAAAATGAGCATCCGCTACTATGTACAATGGAGCAAGTGTAAATTGCTCGAACAACACTGTTGTTCCCTTAGGAGGTACTTATGCTAAATAAAGAATTAGAGACGAGTTTAAATGGCGCATTTTCTCGTGCGCGAGACAAGCGACATGAATTCATGACTGTCGAACACCTCCTACTAGCATTATTAGAAAATGATGCGGCCAAGGAAGCGCTCCAAGCTTGTCAGGCTGATCTCGATGCTCTTCGCAATGAGCTCGATATTTTTATCGACCAAACGACCCCACTTATCCCTGAAAGCGACGAGACTCGTGAAACCCAGCCCACGCTGAGCTTTCAACGAGTACTTCAGCGCGCTGTTTTTCATGTTCAATCTTCAGGTCGCAGCGAAGTAACAGGTGCAAATGTACTTGTGGCTATTTTTAGTGAGCAAGAATCTCACGCGGCGTATCTTCTTAAGAAAAACGACATCAGCCGCTTAGACATAGTGAATTTTATTTCACACGGTATTACCAAAGGCAGTAATGAAGGCGATAGCGGTTCATCACCTGATTCATTTGGTGGTGCAGAGAATGCCGAAGAAGCTAACTCAGAAGATCGTCTAGAAAATTTTGCGACCAACCTTAACGAAGTAGCGAAGCAAGGTAACATTGACCCACTCATCGGTCGTGACAAAGAGCTAGAACGTACCGTTCAAGTTCTGTGTCGTCGTCGTAAGAACAACCCTCTATTAGTGGGAGAGGCGGGTGTGGGTAAAACTGCTATCGCTGAAGGTCTTGCATGGCGCATCGTTGAAGGCCAAGTCCCTGAAATTATTCAGAGCAGCGTGATTTACTCTTTGGATATTGGTTCACTGCTTGCGGGAACGAAATATCGTGGTGACTTTGAGAAGCGCTTTAAAGCGATTCTGAAGCAACTCGAGAAAGAAGAAGACGCTATCCTGTTCATCGATGAGATCCATACCATTATTGGTGCGGGTGCAGCATCGGGTGGTCAGGTGGATGCGGCAAACCTAATTAAACCGCTATTAAGCAGCGGTAAATTACGTTGTATTGGCTCAACCACTTACCAAGAGTACAGCAGTATTTTTGAGAAGGAGCGTGCTTTATCTCGTCGCTTCCAGAAAATCGATATTGTTGAACCATCGCTAGATGACACGACCAAGATTCTGATTGGCTTGAAGCCTAAATACGAAGCTCACCACGAAGTACGTTACACCAACAAAGCGTTACGTGCTGCTGTGGAGTTGTCTGCTAAGTATATTAATGAACGTCACCTTCCAGATAAGGCGATTGACGTTATTGATGAAGCGGGTGCTCGTAGTCGTTTGGCGCCAGCAAGTCGTCGTAAGAAGACAGTGAGCGTGGCTGATATCGAGTCGATGGTTGCGAAAATGGCTCGTATTCCTGAAAAGTCAGTATCGTCTTCAGACAAAGATACGCTGCAGAAACTGGATGACCGCATGAAAATGTTGGTATTCGGACAAGACCCAGCGATCGATGTATTGAGCGAAGCGATCAAGCTAACTCGTGCAGGATTAGGAGCAGACAATAAACCTGTTGGTTCATTCTTGTTTGCTGGCCCTACTGGTGTCGGTAAAACAGAGGTGACTGTTCAACTGTCTAAATTGATGGGTATTGAGCTTCTGCGCTTTGATATGTCGGAGTACGGTGAGCGTCACTCGGTAAGCCGCTTGATCGGTGCGCCTCCTGGTTATGTTGGTTATGATCAAGGTGGTCTGCTAACCGATGCTGTCATTAAGAACCCACACTCTGTTGTGCTACTTGATGAGATCGAGAAGGCACACCCAGATATCTTTAACTTGTTATTACAGGTGATGGACAACGGTACGCTAACCGACAACAACGGTCGCAAAGCAGATTTCCGCAATGTGATCCTAGTGATGACAACCAACGCTGGTGTCGCAGAAACCGAGAAGAAATCGATCGGTTTGATCCAACAAGATCATGCGCCAGACGCGATGAGCGAAATCAAGAAGGTCTTCACACCAGAGTTCCGTAACCGTCTTGATAATATCATCTGGTTCAACAGCCTTGATCCAAGTGTGATCAGTCAAGTTGTTGATAAGTTCATTGTTGAGCTTCAGGTCCAACTGGACGCTCGTGGTGTATCTTTAGAGGTTTCTGAGGATGCTCGTCATTGGTTAGCTGAAAGAGGCTATGACAAGACCATGGGCGCTCGTCCGATGGGACGTGTGATTCAAGAGAAGCTTAAAAAGCCTCTTGCTAATGAGTTGCTGTTCGGGAGCTTGGTTGACGGCGGTACTGTGAAAGTGTCACTGAAGAAAGATGAACTGGACTTCGTTTACGTAGGCGCCAAAGAAGAAGTGATGCACTAAGAAGCTAGGGAATCACAGTTAACTACTATTAGTAACTAACGATGAGTAGACGCACTTAAACGTAATACTTTGATAAAAACGCATGACTTAGGTTGTGCGTTTTTTTGTATCTGCGTGCTCGAAAAGACAGCTAGGAATGCGTGTAGATACAACTAGAGCGTAGTAGTGAGTATTTACTTGGTGATATAGAGTTAGGGCTAAACATTGAAGGGTGAGGCTTTAGCTGGGTGTGACGCGGGTTAGGAACTCTACCTTAGGAAATAGAGTGACTTATAAAGCGATTATCTAATCTGTTTGCCTTTGTATAGGCGGTAAAAAACGGAGCACAGAGCTCCGTTTTTTATCGTATTCGATAATTAAAAATTAACGAGCACGGAAGACGATGCGGCCTTTAGAAAGGTCGTATGGAGTCATCTCAACAGTTACTTTATCACCAGTAAGAATACGGATGTAGTTCTTACGCATTTTACCAGAGATGTGTGCTGTCACTACGTGACCATTTTCAAGCTCAACACGGAACATCGTGTTTGGTAGAGTATCAAGGACAGTGCCTTGCATCTCGATTACGTCTTCTTTAGCCATCTAATCCTCTTTCGAAACTTGGCGGTTTTCAACGGCTTGATTGTGCCGTTAAAATCAAAATATGTAAAGTTGTCGCGTATTCTACCCTTGCCACCGCTGATTTACTAGCCTTTGATGACGTTGAAATCGTACTTTATAGTTCATCGCAGGACATTCATCGATTTGATAACCCAAATATAACCAATGTTTCTGTTCTTTCTGGGCGTGCTGGATTTGAAACAGAACACCTAGTGTTCCCATAGAGATGTCGATATCAGGATCGAAGAAGGTATAAAATGCGCTTGTGCAGTGAGACATCACATCAGTGACGGCGATGCCGACTAACTGGCTATCATCATAGATGTGCATGAACTTTGTGGCAAGCCATTCATTTTTAGAGAATTGTAGAAACTCTTCTTTTTTTGGGGGATACATGGTTCCGGAACGGTGACGAGCGGTTATATAGCGACTATATAAGTCAAACCAGTTGTCATCCATCTCGTCTTTCAATTCCCAACGTAGTGATTTGGCTTTGTTGAGGATTCGTCGTTGGCTTTTGGAAAACTTGACCTCGGGAATCGAGAGGCGAATAGCTTGGCACGCAGAGCAATTATCGCAATGTGGCTTATAAATGGTCGCTCCACTGCGGCGAAATCCGTTGGCCAGCAGGACTTCATAATTATCTGAAGTATGCATGTGTTCATCAAGCGTGACCGCCACTCTTTCTTGAAGATGTGGCAGGTAGCTGCAAGCATGGTTATCGGTCAATCCAATTCTGATTTGTTGTAAATCTGAACTCATGAAGGCGTTCCCTCTAGCCATTGTGATTTAAAACATCCATCGCTAAGTTGATTTTCTTTAAGTATTTTCAAAGCACTAAGGAACTCATCTCTTTCTACTTCGATAGCGCCTAATGAGTCCAAGTGAGGATTCATGACTTGGCAGTCGATGAGCTTTCCTCCAAATTGCTTAAAGTGTCTGCAGAAATACCATAGCGCAATTTTGGAGGCATTGGTCTTCAAGCTAAACATCGATTCACCACAAAATACCTGACCTCTCTGCAAGCCGTATAGGCCTCCAATCAGCTCATCGTCTTGCCAAACTTCTACCGAGTGACAAAAACCTAATGCTGATAATTCACGGTAGGCGGTTTGCATGTCTTCGTTTAACCACGTTTCTTCTTGAGGTCTGAGCGATGAACAGTAACCAATCACTTTATCGGTCGCTTGGTTAATGCTAACTCGATAATTGTGCTTTCTTTGAAACTTTTTAAGACTTTTTGATGGTTCGAATGTCTTAGGATTAAATACTGCTCGCGGTGCAGGGCTCCACCAAAGTATAGGCTCCCCAGGCCCATACCATGGAAATATACCTTGGCTATAAGCGTTTAAAATTCGCATCGGAGACAAATCACCCCCAAAGGCGAGCAAGCCATTCGGTTCGTCGAGGGCTTCAAAGGGCGAAGGAAACTCTATACTAGTAGTATCAAGCTCGGTTAGGTATATAGTCATAAGTACCGCATTACAGATTAATCAATGACCAAGAGGTCTTTAGGAGTTTTACCATGAAAAAGTTGCTTTGGATTTTACTTGTTTTGCCCATGTTGGCAAATGCAGCTTACAACAGAAACCAAGCTCGTCCTGTTAACGAGGTCGTTTATGGTGAGATTGACACGGTCAGATACATTACCCAACAAGAGATCGTAGAGTCGAAAGCGAATGGTTGGGAAACCTTGTTGGGTGCTGCAATTGGTGGCTTGATAGGTAATCAATTTGGTGGCGGTACCGGCAAAGAAGTCGCAACGGCCGTCGGTGCTGTGGCGGGCGCCGGGATTGCGCGTAATCGAGGTAACTCCCAATATAGGGTTGAATACAAGTTGGTCGAGTTATTGGTCAAAACCAAAGACAATAAGCTGGTCAACATTATTCAAGATGTCGACAATTCTATGTTGTTTAATCGTGGCGATGACGTGCGAATCCTATATTTTTCTGATGGCGTTCGAGTTGATCTCGTGTACTAGTATGTAAATGTGTTTAGTTGGCTAGTTAATCGCCTTTATCGAGGGGATTAGCTCTGGAGTTCATCGGAAAAGTTCGTTAGTCTGCAAGTACGAAGAATTATTCATCACCCGAAAATAAATACGCGCCAGTGGCTTCGGGTGGTACAAGGACTAAAAGATTTAATGGAAAGCCTTACGTTACAACCAATTCAAAAAGTGAGCGGGGAAGTTAACTTACCTGGTTCAAAAAGTGTATCTAACCGAGCACTTCTTTTAGCGGCACTTTCGACTGGAACAACACGCCTAACCAATTTGTTAGACAGTGATGATATCCGCCATATGCTGAATGCTTTGACTCAGTTGGGCGTTGATTATCAATTGTCTGCAGATAAAACCGTCTGTGAAGTAACGGGTGTTGGTGGTGCATTCTCAAGCGACCAAGCTCTTGAACTTTTCTTAGGTAACGCTGGTACAGCGATGCGTCCATTAGCCGCAGCATTATGCTTAGGCCATGGCGAATATGTACTGACTGGCGAACCTCGAATGAAAGAGCGCCCAATTGGTCATCTAGTCACCGCATTACGAGCAGCAGGCGCCGATGTAGAATATCTAGAAAACGAAAACTTCCCACCGTTAAAAATTAAGGGCACTGGCCTTAAGAGTGGTACGGTTTCTATTGATGGTTCTATTTCTAGTCAGTTTTTGACGGCATTTTTAATGGCTGCACCTTTAGCTGAAGGTGAAGTGACCATTAAAATTGATGGCGAATTAGTTTCAAAACCTTACATCGATATCACGCTACACATTATGAAACAATTTGGTGTGGATGTGATCAATAACGATTATCAAGAGTTCGTAATTCCTACGGGGCAATCGTACTCTGCACCTGGTGACTTCTTGGTTGAAGGCGATGCGTCATCGGCATCGTACTTCCTTGCCGCTGCGGCGATTAAAGGCGGCGAAATTAAAGTCACGGGTATTGGTAAAAACAGTATCCAAGGTGATATCCAATTCGCTGATGCGCTTGAAAAAATGGGTGCTGAAATTGAATGGGGTGATGACTACGTTATCTCTCGCTGTGGCGAGCTGAAAGGCATTGATATGGATTACAACCATATTCCAGACGCAGCGATGACTATTGCAACGACAGCCTTGTTTGCTAAAGGTACAACGGCTATTCGTAATGTTTACAACTGGCGTGTTAAAGAGACCGATCGCTTAGCGGCGATGGCGACAGAGCTTCGTAAAGTTGGCGCAGAGGTCGAAGAGGGTGAAGATTACATTATCGTTAACCCTGTTGCTGAACTGACACATGCGGCGATTGATACCTATGATGATCACCGTATGGCGATGTGTTTCTCGTTGGTGGCGTTGAGTGATACACCTGTGACCATTAATGATCCAGGTTGTACTTCAAAGACTTTCCCTGACTACTTCGACAAGCTGAAGATGCTGAGCCAATAAAAATACTGAGTGTATAGAGATTCAGGAAGTAAAAAAGCTTGCCTAAATGGCAAGCTTTTTCATTATTGCTGAAGCGTAAATTCTTTTGAAAGATGGTGCGCTAAGTATTTAAACATGTTAAATACTGCGGTTGTATTCTCTGTTGGCAATCCGTTGCTGTCTAAGAAGTATTCACCCTTAAAGACGAGTACGTCGTCTTTTTCTACTACGCTGTTTGTGCGCATGCCTTCAATGTAGTCATCATGTGATTGGATAATTTGGTTTGCGATAAGCAGTAAATCAAATTCTGCTATTACTTTCTTTGTCATGAGTTCATCTCTGATAACTGAATATATCGTTGAGTTTATTGTGTAGCACTAGAAATTCAATGATTTCACAACCGAATAAGAGAGTCTTTTCGAATCTCCATCATTTATTTTGTGATTTATGACAAAAATAATTGAATGGGGCTCGCGTTAGATTCGCGGACAAGCTTAGTATGACCGCGTTTATACGTAATGCCTGATGAATAGGCTCTTGCAAGTATTCTTCGTGAGTACTTTATCGCTTTTTTACATTGTGACCCTTTTATCCGCTGAGTCGTCGATTTGTCGACCGATCAGATCCAATTTTGAAAAAAGCGGTTGATCTTCTAGTAATCTCGCACAATAGTAAAAAAAGAAGCAATGAATTTAGAATATCATGCGTAAAAGCCCACAAGTTAAATTGTTGGTGCTGAAGCATCGTGATTAAGGACGTTAGAGTCAATATGGGTAAATCGCTAGTTATAGTGGAGTCGCCGGCCAAGGCTAAAACCATCAATAAATATCTTGGCAAAGACTTTGTCGTTAAGTCGAGTGTAGGTCACGTACGTGATTTACCAACGGCAGGTCAAAGCACCGGTAAAAAGGCTACTGCAGTTTCAACCAAAGGTATGAGCCCAGAAGATAAAGCTCGTATCAAGAAAGAAAAAGATCGCAAAGCGCTTATAAAAAAGATGGGTATCAACCCATATAATGAGTGGGAAGCGAACTACCAAATTCTACCAGGTAAAGAAAAAGTCGTTGCTGAATTGCAAAAACTGGCTGAGAACGCAGACCATGTTTATCTCGCAACCGATTTGGATCGCGAAGGAGAAGCTATCGCATGGCACCTTCGTGAGATCATCGGTGGCGATGAAACGCGATACAAACGAGTGGTTTTTAACGAAATTACTAAAAATGCTATTCAGCAAGCTTTCGAAACTCCAGGTGAGCTAAACATCGATGGCGTAAACGCTCAGCAAGCACGACGTTTCATGGACCGTGTTGTGGGCTTTATGGTGTCACCTCTGCTTTGGAAAAAAGTAGCACGAGGCCTGTCCGCTGGCCGCGTTCAATCAGTAGCGGTAAAACTGCTGGTTGAGCGTGAGCGCGAGATCAATGCCTTTATCCCTGAAGAGTTCTGGGATGTGCATGCTGATACTAAAACGACGGATAAAACAGATTTCAGACTGCAAGTTGCACAGAAAGATGGTGTTGCTTTCAAACCTGTAAACGAAGCGCAAACTTTGGCTGCCGTCAGTGTATTAGATAAAGCTCAATACGAAGTATGTAAACGAGAAGACCGCCCAACGAAGAGTAAGCCGTCTGCTCCTTACATCACGTCAACGTTGCAACAAGCTGCGAGTACGCGTCTTGGCTACGGCGTAAAGAAAACCATGATGTTGGCTCAGCGTCTCTATGAGGCGGGTTACATCACTTATATGCGTACTGACTCGACTAACTTGAGTTCAGAGGCTGTAGAGGCCGCACGTGAATACATCGGTTCTGAGTTTGGTGCGCAATATTTGCCAGCTAAAGCACTTGTTTACGGTAGCAAAGAGGGCGCACAAGAAGCCCACGAAGCGATTCGTCCTTCAAGCGTTGATGTGAAGTCTGAAGACTTAAATGGTGTTGATGCTGATGCTCACAAACTTTACTCGCTGATTTGGAATCAATTCGTCGCGTGTCAAATGACGCCTGCGCAATACGATTCAACAACAGTAAGTGTTAAAGCGGATGAGTACACGCTGAAAGCGAAAGGCCGTATCCTTAAATTTGATGGTTGGACTCGCGTTCAACGTCCAATGGGTAAGAATGAAGATACTATTCTCCCTGCAGTTCAAATTGGCGACAAGCTTGACCTGATTGCTCTAGACCCTAAACAGCATTTCACTAAGCCACCAGCACGTTTCACTGAAGCTGCGCTGGTTAAAGAGCTTGAGAAGCGCGGTATTGGTCGTCCTTCAACTTACGCATCAATCATCTCGACGATTCAAGATCGCGGTTATGTAAAAGTTGAACAGCGCCGTTTCTATGCTGAGAAGATGGGTGAAATTGTTACTGACCGTCTAGATGGCAGTTTCAATGATCTAATGAACTATGACTTTACTGCTCGTATGGAGCAGAAGTTAGACCAAATTGCAGAAGGCGAAGCAAGCTGGAAAGGCGTGCTAGATAACTTCTTCGAAGACTTTACTGGCGATTTGGAAAAAGCGGATTTAGACGAAGACGCTGGTGGCATGAAGCCAAATCATATCGTAGAGACCGATATTGAGTGTCCAACTTGTAGCCGTAAAATGGGTATTCGTACGGCTTCGACAGGCGTATTCCTAGGTTGTTCTGGTTATGCACTTCCACCAAAAGAGCGTTGTAAGACAACAATCAACCTTGGTGATGAAGAAGGTATTATCAACGTTCTTGAAGAAGACGTTGAAACAGCAGCACTTCGAGCGAAAAAGCGTTGTCCTATTTGTGAAACGGCAATGGATGCTTATCTGATTGATGATAAGCGTAAGATGCACGTGTGTGGTAACAACCCTAACTGTGAAGGTTATGTGGTTGAACACGGTGAATTCAAAGTCAAAGGCTACGATGGTCCACTTGTTGAGTGTGACAAATGTGGTTCTGACATGGTTCTGAAGAACGGTCGTTTCGGTAAATACATGGACTGTACGAGTGAAGATTGTAAGAACACTCGTAAGATTCTGAGAAATGGCGAAGTAGCGCCACCTAAAGAAGACCCAGTGCATTTTCCTGAACTTCCATGTGAAAACTCAGATGCGTACTTCGTACTTCGTGACGGTGCTTCTGGTCTATTTATGGCAGCGAGCAACTTTCCTAAATCACGTGAAACACGTGCGCCATTAGTGGAAGAGCTGGTACGTTTTAAAGACCGTATTTCACCTAAATTCCAATACCTGACATCAGCACCAGTTGCTGATCCTGATGGCAAGCCGACAGTCGTTCGTTTTAGTCGTAAGACCAAAGAGAACTACGTTCGTACTGAAGCGGATGGTAAACCATCTGGTTGGACTGCGTTGTACATCGATGGTAAGTGGGAAATTACGGATAAACGTAAAAAGCCTAAAGAGAAGTAACTGAACGTTATTTGAAAAAAACAGCCATTAGGCTGTTTTTTTTTGACCAAAATACGACTAATTATGCAACTGGTTGATTCGGTGTATTGATTGCGAGAATTTATTAAATTCACAGGGTAAAATAAATGGAGATGATTAATTATATCTTCTTATGCAACTTTAACGAGAATGTAACTTAATTCAAATATTGTAACTCAAAGATCAGTGTTTAGTTGTATACCTGATGTGTGACGGGTGTTAATGTAATGTTTCGCCCGCACGGTGTAGTGTGAGCTGCTTTAAGTCTTAGGAAAGCAATCAGCTTACATAGCACAGAATGGCGTATTAAAAATTGAAATCGACCGAAAAGTCGATAACGTATATAAAACCAAGTGCAAAGAATAGTGCACGCATAACAACGTTTGGCTTAGGATATTGTCACTGTATGTGAATGAATATTCGTTAAGTACCGAAATAAGTGTTAGTGCTCATCCCCCAGAGGAAGACACCTCTACGAGTACTGACATCGACAAGCTATAAATATATGGAGAATAAAATGGCTGGTGTATTGGGAATGATTCTTGCTGGTGGTGAAGGCTCTCGCTTAAGACCTTTAACTGAATCTCGCAGCAAACCCTCGGTTCCTTTCGGTGGTAGCTACCGCTTAATTGATTTCGCTTTGAACAACTTCGTTAATGCTGATCTGATGAAGATCTATGTATTAACACAATTCAAGTCACAATCACTGTTCCACCATATGAAAAAAGGTTGGAATATCAGTGGTATAACAGATCGCTTCATTGACCCTATTCCTGCGCAAATGCGTAAAGGGAAGCGTTGGTACGAAGGCACAGCAGATGCTATCTACCAAAACATGGGCTTTATGGAGTTGGAAGAACCCGATCAAGTCTGTATTTTTGGTTCTGATCATATCTACAAAATGGACATCAAGCAGATGCTTGATTTCCATAAAGAGAAGAAAGCAGCGTTAACCGTTTCTGCACTGCGCATGCCGCTTGCTGAAGCATCAGAATTCGGTGTTATCGAGGTTGATGCTGAAGGCCGTATGATTGGCTTTGAAGAGAAACCTGCAAATCCGAAGCCGATTCCAGGCGATCCTGAATCTGCGCTCGTTTCAATGGGCAACTACGTGTTCGAAGCAAAAGAGCTTTTTGCCGAACTAACAGAAGATGCAGATAAGCCTGATTCTACTCACGATTTCGGTAAAGATATTATTCCAAACATGTTCCCACGTGGTGATGTGTTTGTTTATGACTTCAGTACCAATCGCATTACTGGTGAAAAAGAAGAAGTGTACTGGCGCGATGTAGGTACGATTGACGCGTACTGGCAAGCTCATATGGACCTTCTTAAGAAAGATGCGCCATTCTCGCTATACAACCGCAAATGGCCTCTACACACTTATTACCCGCCACTACCACCAGCTACCTTTACTGACTCGGCAAATGGTCGAATTCAGATAATTGATAGCCTTGTGTGTAGCGGTAGTTATGTTCGCGGTTCACGCATTGAAAAGAGTGTATTGGGTTTCCGCAGCAATATCGCATCAGCGTGTGATATCAGCGAGAGTATTTTACTTGGTGATGTAAAGGTTGGCGAAGGTTGTATACTACGTCGCGTTATCATTGATAAAGATGCCGACATTGCACCAGGCACTCAGATTGGTGTAAACCTGACAGAAGATAAAAAACATTACCACGTATCTGACGATGGTGTAGTCGTGATTTCTAAAGGAGCACGAGTTGGTTACTAAGACTCTCTCGGTACTTTTTGTAGCGTCTGAAGTTGAAGGCTTAATTAAAAGTGGTGGCTTGGCTGATGTAGCCAAGGCACTGCCTAAAGCGTTACAAACACTCGAACAAGACGTTCGAGTGACCATCCCCGCTTATCGAAACATTCCAAACATTGATTCAGCAGAAGTCATCTTGGCTACCGAGCTGGATCATTGGCCTCACACCGCTTATCAAGTTAAGAAATTGAGCGTCGAAGGTGTTCAAGTTTTTGGTATTGAATGTGCCAAGTATTTCGATCGCCCTGAAATGTACGCTGAAAATAATCACGCTTATGCCGATAACGGAGAGCGTTTCTCGTTCTTTAGTGCTGCGTGTTTGGATATGCTTCCTAAACTTGGCTTTCAGCCCGATATCGTTCATGCCAATGATTGGCATACGGGTTTTGTTCCCTTCTTGCTTAAGTCTCGTTATCAACAACACGACTTTTTTAAAAACACACGCAGCGTAATCTCGATTCACAATGCGGTTTTTAAAGGCGTGTTTTCTTACGAAGAGTTGCAGTCTCTGCCTGAAATGCACAACCATAATGTTCCAGAAGCTGCCGTAAGTGATACTCACGTGACGATGCTGAAAGCGGGTGTGTTGTGTGCAGATAAAGTGAATGCAGTTAGCCCAACTTATGCACAAGAGCTGAAGACGGAATTAGGTAGCCATGGTATGGCAGCTGAATTCCAACACAGATCTAACGACCTGTTTGGTATTCTGAATGGCTGTGATTACGGTGCCTGGAATCCGGAAACGGATGCTTTCCTACCTCGTAAATACAAAGCGACCAAACACAGCATGGTTCGCGGAAAATCAGCTTGTAAGCAAAAACTGCAACAAGATGTTGGCCTGCCAGTCACCGATTGTGCGGTTTATGGCATGGTTTGTCGTCTGACTAATCAGAAAGGTGTTCACTACTTACTGCCTATCATCGAACAGTTCTTGAAGAACGACTTGCAGATTGTGATTGTGGGTACAGGTGACCCAGTATTGGCGAGTCAGCTAAAAGAGTTGTCGGCACTTCACTCAAACAAGTTCTCGTTTGTTGAAGCGTATAACAACGAATTAGCGCACTTGGTTGAAGCGGGCTCTGATTTCTTCTTGATGCCTTCTGAATTTGAGCCTTGTGGCTTAAATCAAATCTATAGCATGGCTTACGGTACGTTACCGATTGTTCGTTCTGTCGGTGGTTTAAAAGACAGCGTGAATGATTACGATCAGGATCCTGAGATCGCAACGGGGTTTGCTTTTGATGAACCAACACCACAAGCGTTACTGGCTGTGTTACATCGTTCATTACTGCTTTACGCACAAAACCCATCCGAAATTAAGCGTGTTCAGCTTTATGCCATGCAGCAAGATTTTAGTTGGGAAGATGCGGCTAAAGAATACCTTGCGATGTATCATGCGGCATTTTAACTCGCTGAAATAGTTTTAAAATTAAGCTGACAGATAGTAATGGTTTGTAATGAAAGAAGGCGCTCTGAGACTAGAGTGCCTTTTTGTTTTCTGGTCAGATCACATCACGTTTACGCAGACAAAACTTGCAAACTCATTTTAGTCAGGTAGAAAAGGAGGGTAGGTATTCACATGACTAATAGTAGGTTTGACACTATTATCACTTAATCTGCTCAATAGCGTGATATCCTTAGCCATCGCCTCACCATGAGGCATAGCTCCATTATTATAATTAAAGCGATAGGTATGTCTGAGAGTTTATTATTTCATAAAACATTTACTCACCCTACGAGCGATGAGTGGGTTGTGTTTGTGCATGGCGCGGGGGGCAGCTCCTCTATCTGGTTCAAACAGATCAAAGCGTATAAACAACATTTCAACTTGCTTCTCATTGATCTTAGAGGGCATGGCAAGTCAGACAACATACTTAAAGGCTTGATTACGAACCGCTATACGTTCAAATCGGTCACGCTCGATATCCTTAAAGTTCTTGATCATCTAAAAATCCGTTCAGCGCATTTCGTTGGCATGTCTCTCGGAACGATTATTGTTCGCAACGTAGCGGAATTAGCCGCAGGGCGCGTGCGTTCAATGGTGCTCGGTGGTGCAGTGACTAAGCTCAATACTCGCTCTCAAGTACTAATAAAGCTGGGTAATTTAAGCAAGCACATCATTCCATACATGTGGCTATACAGCCTTTTTGCTTATGTTGTCATGCCGCAGAAAAGCCAAAAAGAATCTCGCCATCTATTTATCCGCGAAGCCAAAAAATTGTGTCAAAAAGAATTTAAACGTTGGTTCATCCTTACCGCTGATGTGAACCCTCTAATGAAATACTTTAAAGATAGAGAGTTGCCGATCCCGACTCTTTATTTGATGGGAGAACGTGACTACATGTTCATCAAGCCCGTAAAAGAGATGGTTGAAGCGCACGAGTCGAGTGAGTTAGTGGAAATAGCGAATTGCGGACATGTGTGTAATGTTGAAAACCCTGAAGAATTCAATCAACATTCTATCGAGTTTATCCAAAAGCAAATCCAGTGAGCTTCTCGGTTCATGCTCTGAGGCGAGAATTAAATCGAATTGAAATAAAAACGGGAAGCTAGTTAGCTTCCCGTTTTTATTTGGAGGAGGTATTTGACGAATCTCTGGTTGTCGTCGTGAGATATTATTCAGGAGATGCTGCGCCACACTGCCAACAAGAACCGAATTGCGCTTCATTAACTTCATGGCACTCGCCGCAACGCCACTCTTCATAGATGATCGAATCTTGCTGTTTTTGGTAGTCATTGACGATCGTACGGGCTTTACTGGCCAATTCTGGCTCATATAACCATACGTAAGGGTCAGTTTCTTCAGTGAATGGGATTTCCCCTTTCAAACCGAACAAACCCTCACCACGGACTTCACACGCAATATTCTCACTTTCTAACAATCCACAGATGATATGGGCTTCTGTAGGATTCGATGCACTGAAGATTTTCATTGAAATAGAACCTTATTCGGCTTTGGGTTTTAGTCAGCTATATACGTTATTCCGCTATACACGTTAGTCAGCCACAGGTGCTGAGCGAAACTTACTCATCAACCATTTAGCAATAATTGGGAATACTCCCAACAAGGCAAATGACAATAGTACTGAAGGAGATACGATACCCGAAAGTGAATCAATTTCTGCGAGTTGAGTACCAGCATTTAAGAAAACCGCAGTACCTGGCAACATCCCTATTTGGCTTGTGATGTAGTAACGAGTTACCGACATTGGGGTTAACCCCATTAACAGGTTGATAAGGAAAAACGGGAAGACAGGAATCAGACGTAGAGAGAATAAGTAAAATGCCCCGTCTTTTTCAACACCCTTGTTAATCGTTGCCAACTTGTCGCCAAACTTGGTTTGGATACAGTCACGTAAAAGGTAACGGCTACTTAAGAAAGCAAGGGTTGCACCAATAGCACTTGCAAAAGATACCAGCAGTAAACTGTTCCAGAAACCAAACAAGGCAGCGCCTAACAGCGTAACAACCGCAGCGCCAGGAATTGAGAAAGCCGTGATCATGACATAGGCGGCGAAGTAAATTGCAGCAGCAGCAATAAAATTGCTCTCGATGTAGTCATTCAAAACAGCTTGTTGAGCTTTCGCATTCTCAAGTGTTAGGTATTGGCCGAAATTGACGCCTAACAAGACGATCGTTACGACCAATACGATACCCAATATCATTTTCTTACTCATTGATACTTCCTCTAATTTTTCAATGCATACCATTAGTATAGATAGACAGGCAAAGCATAGATTAACTTTCAACAGATATAAAAAAAGCCGCAAGAATGCGGCTTAGTTATGTAGATAGTTTGAACTAACAATATTAATTGACGCGACTGATAAGCTCTTCACGACGTTGCTGCGGTATAACAGACCAATGAGTACCATTGATCGCACCTTCTAGCGCCCAAAGCAGCTCAATGCTGACTGAGGAAGCATGCGATTCCTTGATGGCGTTAAATGCGTTTACAGAGCCAGATTCATATAAACATTCTACGGAATCGATCCCCGCCTTTTTCAACATACGCTCGGTAGCCAGTCGAAGGTTAGGGAGGTCCTTTAGTCGAGTTGGCTTAGCAGAAGACTGCTCAGCTTTCTCTTCTTTAGCAAAACCCAGAGACGTCGTAGCAAGCTGCAAGATTTTTTCTTGGTCTTGCCACAAACCTTCCGGCAATGCGAAATACTTAGTGACGACAGGGAAACCACGTTTTTTGTAGACGTATGGTTGAAACCCTTGTTGCTCGAATTGCTTTGTTGTGTCTTTGTCCGCTCTTATGTGCAGCTGGTCATTTACAACCAGAGCAAACATAGTGTCATCAGCAAAAAGCCCGAATCCACCAAACATTGAGCGTGATTTTATTTTTCCTAGGGGCTCAAATAATTTCATTGAGTCCTTTAGTATCGGTTTATCCATGTTATCTATCTCGGTGTATTTGAACTACGCCACCAAATAAGCAGGTCCGAGAGATTAGCAAAATGTTGCAATTAAATTGTCAATAAGCCGTAAATTACTAAATTGTTAGTAATTACCGCATTTTGCCATCGGTAACCCCGCTACCATACCAACGAGTGGTTTAGGCCGGAAGCTTTGCGTCTCACTCTTTCGAGTGGTTTGCCCTGTGCGTGACTGACTGAATAGAATAAAGTTTTTGTTGAATGAGGCTCACACCTGATATTTCAAAATGTGATATTGCTTCAATTAATGATCTTGGTATTATGCAACTGGGTTTACTTTATCTGCTTATAAAAAAAGCGCACTCAAAGGTGCGCTTAATGAAATTAAACTCGATTTATCAATTAATTTAACGTTTTAACTGTGCTTCGCTCAACAATTTCTGGGTGCATTTCGAAGACACGTTTTTCATGATCTTTATCTTTAATGCGTTCCAACAAAATTTCGAATGCATTTTTACCAACACGACGCTTAGGTTGGTGAACCGTCGTCAATGGTGGAGAGAAGTATTCTGCAAGTTCAATGTTGTCGTAACCGATAACCGAAATATCTTCAGGAATACGAATACCTTGCTGTTGCAGGCGACTCATCAGGCCAAGTGCCATTGTGTCGTTAAAACAGAACACTGCAGTAGGGCGATCTTCCATCTGAGCAATTTTATCAGCCGCAAGTACAGCGGTATCACACTCAAAGTTACCTTCAATGATGAGCTTTTCGTCGGTTGCGACCTTCGCTTCATTGAGTGCGCGTTTGTAACCCGCGATGCGTTCTACACATGCTGCTTTGTCTAAGTGGCCACTTAAACAAGCAATCTTTGTGTGACCACGTTCTAGCAGGTACTTGGTTGCTAGATAGCCGCCTTCTTCAGAGTTATCGATGATCTTATCAGCCTGAGAGGTTTCAGGGCCCCAGTCCATGACAACTTTTGGGATATCAGCATGGCGATCTAACATGCCACGAAGTTCTTCTGTTAAGTCAGAACACATAACCAAGATGCCATCTACACGTTTTTCTGCAAGCATTCGAATGTAGTCACGTTGCTTCTCATAGATACCCCCCGTGTTACACAGAATCAAAGTGTAACCTTGGCGGTAGCAGTAGCTTTCAACACCATCGATCACTTCAGAGAAGAAGAGGTTTGTTGATTGAGTCACTAGCATGCCGATAGTGCGTGTTGAATTGCATTTCAAGCTACGCGCTACAGCACTTGGTGCGTAGTTTAACTCGTCTACGGCTTTATTTACTTTCTCTTGAGTCGCTTCTGCAACAAAACGTGTTTTGTTGATTACGTGAGAAACGGTGGTAGTTGATACGCCTGCTAAGCGAGCGACATCTTTTATAGTGGCCATGGTTTTATCCTATTAGAAGCTACTTTCCCAAAGTACGGAATAAAGTAGCCGTTAAGCTACCTAACTAAGAGCTTAAATTTGTAGGGCTCTTTGGGGTACTAAAGTGCTAAAAAACAAAAAACCGCTATTGAGCGGCTTGTCTTAACACCGAAATGCTCTGAACTTAAATAAGCATAGCATTTCGTGAATGTTTCATATTTTATCGTTTGCGGTCACAATTTTAGACTGACTAGAAATTACTCGCAATAAAATTCACCCAGAAATCTGGGTGAATTGTCACATTCTATTGAATTTGTTTACTTAATCATCAGCGAATCTTATTCACCCGCTAAATACTGAGTGTCCAGATTACAGAAGGCCACGAGAAGAGTTGCCACAGATGCATAGAAACCGAATGAATCGATCTCACAACATTTAACGTTGAACTTTGGTAGCCAAGTAAGGAGTTGTTGTTCTATAAATTGCTGTTGAACAGTGAACGATTTCTCTAATTCTTCTTCAAGCTCAGTTTCATTTGAACGGATGATGAGATTACCAAGGAAATCAAGTTCGATAGCAATGTGGTCTGCTGGCTCTTTCAGATCTTGGTTAACCACCAAGTTGTGCTTAGCCATGATCTCTTCCATGTCTTTAGCTGGCTTATCGTTTAATAGACCTGTTTCGCCGATATACATTGAAGCGTATGGAAGGGCGCCGTGTTTATCTGTCTTTAAGAAAAGGTCGCAAAAGTCAGCAGACAGTTCTAGTTGGGCATCTTCACGTGTTTGTAGACGGTTCAATGCGTCTACCAGTTTATCAATCGCAGGCTTGAGTGTTTCGTTTTCGCCTAAACCAGTCAGGAAAGAACGGATCTCAACAGAGTGGTAGTGGTCGAGTTCTTCTTGTGTGAGCTCTTTAGCGAACAAGCTTGATAGCCACCAGTAGATTTCAGCTCTTTGTTCGTTGAATGCTTTCGTATCTTTCATTTCATAGATCCTGATTTAGTCTTGTGATGTTTATATACCCAAGCATCGTGAAGTCATTTGGGCATAAGCACACCAAGGCTCAATAACAAGGTTAATTGCTAAACGCAAAGTGACTCGTTAGTCGTAATGCCTATATTGAATTGCGATGGACGATAAATAGCAAGGTTTTAGATTGTCTTGTATCAAAAAAGATTCATGTTTCTCGCTTTTATCTGCTGTACCACTAGAATTGTTACTAGTTATGAATAGAATGGTTACTGAAACTATTAAATAAGAAAAGTGGTGTAGATGAGCTATCACGTATTAGTCGTAGAAGATGATGTGGTAACCCGAAGTAAGCTGGTTGGATATTTCCAGAACGAAGGTTACACAGTGAGCGAAGCGGAAAGCGGCGCTCAGATGAGAAACGTGTTGGAAGAAAACAACGTTGATCTCATTATGCTAGACATCAACTTACCAGGCGAAGATGGATTGATGCTAACTCGCGAATTACGCAGTCAATCGGACATTGGGATTATTTTAGTTACTGGACGCACGGATAGCATCGACAAGATCGTTGGCCTTGAAATGGGCGCAGACGATTACGTTACTAAACCCTTCGAACTTCGCGAGTTGTTGGTTCGAGTTAAAAACCTCTTGTGGCGTATTTCGGCTGCTCGTAAAACTGCAGCGGTTGCGGTAGAACAAACAGAAGACGAATCTGTGGTTCGTTTCGGTGAATGGACGTTTGATATACCTCGCCGTGCGCTAAGCAAGAACAGCGAGCCGGTGAAATTGACCAAAGCTGAATATGAACTATTGGTTGCACTCTCTTCTTACCCTAACCAAGTATTAAGCCGTGAACGTATTTTGAATATGATCAGCCATCGAGTGGATGCGCCTAATGACCGCACTATCGACGTGTTAATCCGTCGCATGCGTGCGAAGATGGAGTTTGACCCTAAGAACCCACAGATCTTTGTGACGGTTCACGGTGAAGGTTACATGTTTGCTGGTGACTGATTCTCTTCGGGAGCTTTAGTCAGCAACAAAATTTGAACGTAAAAAAGCCGAGGCATCATTGATGCCTCGGCTTTTTATTACTTGGTTTTTACAGTTAACGAATTGAACAGCTGAAACTTACTCGATTACTCAGTTTTACTCATTCGCAGAGTGTCTGATTAGCTTGCGTTTATTGAGGTTGCGCTGCAGAAGCTGCGCTGTTTTCATCGACTAAGCTAGAAGCAGCAGGAAGAACAATCGGTTCTTCAACTGGGTCGCTGCTTGTGTCTAGCCAATCACGTAGGCTCTGCCAAACCAATCCCATCGTTTCGTGCCAGTAACGCTCTGTTTGTTCAAGATAGAGTGCTTTTGGCATGTACTTATTCCAAGGTTCAACAATCCCTTCTTGTGCAAGGTAGTTGGTTGGAGCGGGCAATGGTTTCATGCCTGCGGCATTGAATTCATTAAGTGCGCGAGTCATATGGCTAGCTGAAGTCACGAGCACCATTCTCTTATTCTTAACAAACGCAGCGGCTTGGCGAGCTTCTTCCCACGTATCTTTCGCGGTTTCAAGCAGAATGATATCGGGCTTTGCAACACCTAGAGCCAACGCTACTTTGGCCATCATTCTTGCGTTGCTCACTTCAGTACCTGCACCGTAGCCAGACAAAATAAGTTTTGCACCAGGGTAAAGGCGCAGAATACGAATGCCTTCACTTAAGCGCATTAAACCTGTGCGGCTAAGCTCCGAGGTTGGTGGTATTTGATCATCGACGACGTGACCACTTCCGAGGACCATTACGTAATCAACGGTTTCATCGACGGGTAAAAATGCAGTGTGTTGCCTTTCCATTGGCATTAAAAGTTGACTAGAAACTGGTTGGAAAGCGATTAGGAAAATACCACAGAGGGCTGAAAGGGTAATTAGGCAACCCGTCTTCCTTTTGGTAGTAAACATCACTAGGGCTAAACCCAGAAAAGCGAGAATTAACATTGCTGGCAGTGGCATCAATAGCGAAGACACTACTTTTTTCAGCTCAAACATATCCGAATAGTCCGAAAAAACATCACTTAGTAGTAAAAAGAGACATCGCCTCTTTATTCCTGAAATTCCTGTGACAGAATAGCAGGCACGATAGGACATAATAACTCAAGTAGCCGTGACTGAAGACCGTAATTTCGACGATATTGCCCACAAATTTGCAAAAAATATTTACGGCTCTGACAAAGGAGAGATCCGTCAGATCATCGTATGGGAAGATTTAGAACAAGCTTTGAGCAAATTTGAACAATCAACTTCACCTTTGCATGTTCTTGATGCTGGAGGTGGTCTTGCACAGATGTCACAAAAAATTGCGGCGTTAGGGCATAGAGTTTCTCTGTGTGACCTCTCTTCTGAAATGCTGAAGCTTGCAGAAGAAAGTATTAGCGAAGCGGGTTTGTTAAAACAGTATCGGTTTATTCATTCTCCGGTACAAAAAGTCGCAGAACATCTCGATGAGAAAGTCGATTTTGTGATGTTTCATGCCGTAATGGAATGGCTCGCAGATCCTAAAGAGGCGCTTGATTTATTACTGGAACAAGTAAAACCCGGTGGCGTTGCCTCGATAATGTTTTACAACCACCACGGATTAGTCCTGAAAAATGTGATTTGTGGCAACATTCCTCATGTATTGAATGGGATGCCACATCGAAAACGGTTTAAGCTGCAACCACAAAAAGGCTTGAAGCCAGAAGAGGTTTATCAATGGATAGAAGACGCTGGTCTAGAAATCTGTGGTAAATCAGGCATTCGCTCCTTTAGTGACTACATAGGTAATATGGAGTACATGGGCGATTACCAATTTGAAGATGTATTGGAACTAGAAAAACAGCTATGCCGCCAAGAGCCATATCTGTCACTAGGCCGTTATATTCACGTTTGGGCTCAAAAACCTGCGCAATAGCAGCGGTGAATGTGGTAAAAGAAGCCACAACATGCGCTATGCAATCGTAAGAAGCCCGCGTCATAAAGAAATAGGCGTAATATCTAACATGTTCGATATTACGAAAAACAGTAACAGGAACCACAATGAGTGAAATGACTCAAACTGCCGAAGAGCAGCCAATTGATGAGTTGGTAGGCTGGGTCAAGCAGCATGACTTTTCATTAAACTTGCCGCCAGAGCGTTTAGCATTTTTGATTGCTATCGCAGTGCTAAGCAATGAAAGGTTCGATGAAGAGCTAGGTGAAGGTGAATTGCACGATGCATTTACCATTGTCACTCGTCTGTTTGAAGATACCGGCGAAGCGTCTGCATTCCGTGCAAACAACGCTATCAACGAGTTGGTTAAACAAAAACTGATCAGTCGTTTTACTAGTGAGATCACCGACGGTGCAAGTATTTACCGTCTTTCTCCACTTGCGATCGGAATTTCAGATTATTACTTACGTCACCGTCAATTCTCTAAGTTAAAACTGTCGATCCAACTTTCGATGGTTGCTGATGAGATGGCTAAAGCCATTGAAGCTGCGCAAAAAGGCGGAACACCTGGCCACTGGCAAAAGAACGTTTATGGCGTTTTGAAATATTCAGTGGGTGAGATCTTCGATCAGATCGATTTAAACCAGCGTGTGATGGACGAGCAGCAACAAACCGTCAAACAGCAAATCGCTGATCTGCTTAATAAAGATTGGCGAGAAGCGATCAATAACTGTGAGTCTTTGCTATCGGAAACCTCAGCCACGCTAAAAGAATTGCAAGATACCTTGCAAGCGGCCGGTGACGAACTGCAAACCCAGATCCTCGATATTCAAGAAATTGTGTACGGTGACGATGAACTCGAGTTCGTAGGCGAAACCTTGTTTGGTTTGCAAATGAAACTCGATCGAATCACAAGTTGGGGCCAACAGGCGATCGACTTATGGATCGGTTATGACCGTCACGTGCATAAGTTTATCCGTACCGCGATTGATATGGATAAAAACCGTGCCTTTAGCCAGCGCTTGCGTCAGTCGGTTACCGACTACTTTGATGCGCCTTGGTTACTGACTTATGCCGATGCTGAAAAGCTCACCGATCTTCGTGATGAAGCCCTGGTGCTTCGTGATGACGAAGTGATGGGGCAAGCACCAATCGACGTAGAGTACGAAGAATTTGAGCAAGTGAACGACCTGCTTTCAGACCGAATTGCAGAGATGTTAAAAGCTCACAAACAGCAAGGTGCGCCAATTGATCTTGGTCTTGTGCTACGCGATTACCTCGCAGCACACCCTCGCACACACCATTTTGATTTAGCCAGAATTGTTGTCGACCAAGCCGTGCGCTTAGGTTACTCAGCGTCTGACTATCAGGCTATTCAGCCGGATTGGCAGGCAATCAACGATTTCGGTGCAAAGGTACAAGCAAATGTCATTAACAAGTACTGATGATTACATGCCAGAGAAACTGGTAAAAGCGATAGCGAACCCGTTGTTCCCTGCGCTAGACAGCATGCTACGTTCAGGTAAGCATGTTTCAACAGAAGATTTAGACAACCACGCGTTGCTTTCTGATTTCGAAGTAGAACTTCAGCATTTTTACCAACGCTACAACACGGAACTCGTGAAAGCGCCTGAAGGTTTCTTCTATCTGCGCCCCCGTTCTACGTCTTTGATTGGCCGAAGTGTTTTGTCTGAGCTCGATATGCTCGTTGGCAAGGTATTGTGTTTTTTGTACCTAAGCCCAGAGCGTTTAGCCCACGAAGGTATTTTTACTAATCATGAGCTATTTGATGAACTGATTTCGCTAGCCGATGAGAAAAAACTCATGAAACTGGCGACGAACCGAGCTTCGGGTTCTGACTTGGATAAAGAAAAGCTCTTTGAAAAAGTACGCACATCTTTACGTCGTTTACGTCGTATCGGCATGCTGATTGCGATTGGTGAAACGGGCAAATTCCGAATCAGTGAAGCGGTGTTCCGTTTTGGTGCTGATGTTCGTGTTGGCGACGATATGAAAGAAGCTCAGTTACGTCTTATCCGTGATGGTGAAGCAGTGGTTCATACACAAGAGCCAAACCAAGGCAGCTTGCTAAATGAAGAGCAGGCAGAAGCCGCATTAGAACTAGACGTAGACGAAAACGGTCAGCAAGACATTTTTAACGATCAAGCCGACTTTGATGATGAATCAAACCTTGGCGAACAGAACAAAGTAGAAGGTGATGCATGATTGAAAGAGGTAAGTATCAATCATTAACCATGATCAACTGGAACGGCTTCTTTGCGCGTACTTTTGATATCGATGGATTGGTTACAACGCTTTCTGGCGGTAACGGTGCGGGTAAGTCGACCACAATGGCGGCATTCATCACTGCACTTATTCCTGACCAAAGCCTTCTGCATTTCCGTAACACAACGGAAGCGGGTAGCTCACAGTCATCACGCGATAAAGGCCTTTACGGTAAGCTTCAGCCGGGTGCATGTTATGCCGCGCTAGATGTTGTGAACTCTCGTAATCAACGCCTATTGTTTGCAGTAAAACTGCAGCAAGTTGCGGGTCGTGATAAGAAAGTAGACATCAAACCGTTTGTTATCCAAGGCCTGCCAAGCCATGTGAAACCAACCGATGTTTTGATTCAGAACGTTTCAGACAGCCATGCTCGCGTATGCCAGTTGAATGACGTGAAAGCGGCGGTAGCGCAATACGAAGGCGCTCACTTTAAAGCCTTCTCTTCGATTGTTGATTACCACTCACAGATGTTTGAATACGGTGTGGTACCGAAGAAACTGCGTAACAGCAGCGATCGTTCTAAGTTCTACCGTCTGATTGAAGCATCGCTTTATGGTGGTATCTCAAGTGCAATTACGCGTTCACTGCGTGATTACCTTCTGCCACAAAATGGTGGTGTGAAGAAAGCATTCCAAGACATGGAATCAGCACTTCGCGAAAATCGCATGACACTTGAAGCGATCAAAACGACTCAGTCGGATCGTGACTTGTTCAAACACTTGATCACAGAATCGACCAATTACGTGGCAGCTGACTACATGCGTCATGCGAATGATCGCCGTAATAAGCTTGATCAAACCATGAAGTTCCGTGGTGAATTGTTTGGTTCGCGTGAAACCTTGCTTAATCAAAACAACCTGTTGAATCGAGTTCAAGAAGAGTTGGAGCAATTGGTTGATCAAGAATCTGCACTTGAGCAAGATTATCAAGCGGCTTCGGATCATCTTCAGTTGGTTCAAACTGCACTTCGTCAGCAAGAGAGAATTGCTCGCTACAGCGAAGATCTAGAAGAGCTTAATGAGCGTCTAGAAGAGCAGATGATGGTGGTTGAAGAAGCTCAAGAACGAGTACTTCTTGCTGAAGAACAGGCAACCATTACTGAAGAAGAAGTGGATAGCCTGAAAACTCAGCTTGCTGACTACCAACAAGCATTGGATGTTCAGCAGACTCGTGCACTTCAATACCAACAAGCCGTTCAAGCGTTAGAAAAAACTAAGCAGTTGCTGGGTGATGACTCTATTACCGCAGAAAGCGCATTAACTTTGGTTTCTGAGCTAAAAGCACAAGAAGAATCAAGCACTCAAACGCTACTGTCTACTAAACATAAGCTAGACATGTCTTCTGCTGCCTCTGCACAGTTCGACAAAGCGCTGTCTCTTGTTAAAAGCATTGTTGGTGATGTTGAGCGTAAAGATGCCTCTCACAGCGCTAAACAAGCGTTAGAGAAAGGCCGTAACGCAAAACACGTTGTTGAAAACGAACAGCAATGGCGTGCACAGCACCGCGATATGGCTCGTGATGTAGCGCAGCAGCATCAAGCTAAAGAGCTAGCAACCGAATACCAAAAGCAACACAACGTGTTACTCACGGATGAAGCGATCTTTGATGAAGAACGCGAACGTCATGCTATGCAGATCGAGTCTCTTGAGTACGCTCAAGAAGAGTTGCGTGAAGCGAAGAGTGAGCAACGTCGTGTACAACAAAACCACGACCAAGAGATTCAAAAACTTGAGTCCATTGCTCCTGCGTGGATCACGGCAAACGATGCACTTGAAGCTTTAAGAGATCAAACAGACGCTGAGCTAGAAGATAGCCAAGCGGTAATGACTCAAATGCAGCAAGTACTTGAAGACGAGAAATCTCAAGCGGTAGCAAAAGATCAGTTGGCAACGCGCCGAGCTGAACTTGAGCAAGAGATTGAGCGTTTAGCTTCACCAGGTGGTTCTAATGATCCTCGTTTGAAAGGCCTAGCGGATACCCTAGGTGGTGTGCTGCTTTCTGAGATCTATGACGACATTACCATTGGTGATGCACCGTATTTTAGTGCGATGTATGGCCCGGCTCGTCACGCGATTGTTGTGTCTGATCTTGATGGTATTAAAGAGAAGCTGGTGGATCTTGAAGATTGCCCAGACGACCTTTACATCCTTGAAGGCGATGTCGATGCATTTGATGACAGCTCATTCAATGCTGACGAACTAGAAGGCGCGGTGTGTGTTCAGCTGAACGATCGCCAAATGCGGTACTCTCGTTTCCCTGAGATCCCATTGTTTGGTCGCGCTGCTCGTGAGCAACGATTAGAGAAATTACGCGAAGAGCGTGATGTTGTTGTGGAAAACCACGCGAAAGCGGCGTTTGATGCACAAAAGCTGAATCGCCTATACCAAGCATTCAATAACTTTGTAGCCAAGCATCTACACGTTGCGTTTAACGCTGATCCAGAGCAGGCGCTAGCGTCTATTCGTGATAAGCGTAACCAAATTGTTCGTTCTCTGGCAGAGTTAGATTCTAAAGAACAACAGCAACGTAGCCAGCTTCTACAAAGTAAGCAGGCACTTGGTGCACTAGACAAATTAGCACCAATGGTTCGTATTTTAGAAGACGAAACATTGGTTGAACGTCTTGCTGAATTGGAAGCGCAACTAGAGCGCTTGAGTGAAGCGAAGTCGTATCTGAACAACCATGGTAAAGCATTGGCGTCTTTAGAGCAGATCGTTTCAGCACTTGACGCTGATCCTGAACAGTTTGAGGCACTAGAAGCGCAATACCAACAAGCCGACCAAGCTCTACAAAGCTTGAAAGGCAAAGTGTTTGCTCTGTCTGATTTAATTGAACGTCGTCACTACTTTGCTTACGCGGATTCTGTTGATCTTCTAAACAAGAGCAGCGAACTGAGCGAGCAATTGAAAGCGAAGTTGGTTCAAGCAGAACAAGCAAGAACCAAAGGCCGTGATGGCTTGAAGCAAGCTCGTGAACAGATGAACCAGTACAACCAAGTATTGGCAGCACTGAAGAGCTCACATCAAGCGAAACAAGAAACGGTTCAAGAGTTCAAACAAGAGCTTCAAGAGTTTGGCGTAAATGCTGATGAAGGCGCTGAAGAACGTGCTGTACGTCGTCGTGATGAACTGCACGAGCGTTTGCACACTTCACGTGGTCGTAAGAGTGAATACGAGCGTACCATTACGTCGACTGAACTTGAGATGAAAGCACTGGCTAAGCGTCTTAAGAAAGTACAGAAAGAGTACACCGAGCTTCGTACCTTCGTTGTTGCAGCGAAAGCGGGTTGGTGTTCAGTACTTCGTTTAGCACGTGAGAATGATGTTGAACGTCGTCTGCACAAACGTGAGTTGGCTTACCTAACGGCAGGCGAGCTTCGCTCTATGTCGGATAAATCACTGGGTGCACTACGTTTGGCTGTGTCTGACAATGAAGACCTACGTGATTCGCTGCGTCTATCTGAAGACAACGCGCATCCAGAGCGTAAAGTTCTGTTCTACATTGCGGTTTACCAACATCTTCGTGAGCGCATTCGCCAAGACATCATTCATACGGATGATCCAGTTGAAGCAATCGAAGAGATGGAAGTTGAACTTGCTCGTCTAACAGAAGAACTGACGCAGCGTGAAAACCGCTTAGCGATCAGCTCTGAATCGGTAGCAAGCATCATCAAGAAAACGATTCAGCGTGAGCAGAACCGTATTCGTATGCTCAACCAAGGTCTGTCGAACATCTACTTTGGTCAGGTTAAGGGCGTGCGTTTGAACGTTAAGATCCGTGAAAGCCACGAGATCTTGCTATCAGGTCTAGCGACTCAACAAGAGCAGCATAAATACTTGTTCGAATCAACGCGCTTTACCTTCTCTGAAGCGATGGCGAAACTGTTCCAACGTGTGAACCCACATATCGATATGGGTCAACGTTCTCCACAAGTTCTTGGTGAAGAGTTACTGGATTACCGTAACTACCTAGAGCTGAGTGTTGAAGTTAACCGTGGTTCAGATGGTTGGTTACAAGCGGAATCGGGCGCACTGTCTACGGGTGAAGCGATCGGTACGGGTCAGTCTATCCTATTGATGGTTATTCAGAGCTGGGAAGAGGAGTCTCGTCGACTTCGCAGTAAAGATATCGTTCCATGTCGTTTGTTGTTCCTTGATGAAGCTGCACGTCTGGATTCTAAGTCGATTTCTACGCTGTTTGAACTGTGTGACCGTTTAGGTATGCAACTTCTGATTGCAGCACCTGAAAACATTAGCCCAGAGAAAGGTACGACTTACAAACTGGTTCGTAAGGTCTTCAAAGACCACGAACATGTACATGTTGTTGGCCTGCGTGGTTTTGCTCAAAACAAACCGGCATCTCCGGTGCAAGAGCTTATCGAAGAAGCTGAGCAATAACCTTGATAGCCGGGCTATAAGCTCGACAGCGACTCAATGATATTTATTCAAAGCCCCTAATCATTAGGGGCTTTTTTGTATCTCGAATATAACTTTCTGAATTCAAAATGCATTCAAACTCTTCATCCAATCCACTCTCATAATTACTGATAAGACCACTCACACCTTATGGTTATTATCAATGGAACTTGTTTGAGGTCACACGCACAAAACCACAAATAATGTATGGTAATGACATAGGTTTAATAATATTAATAATATTGTATTACTTAGATTTTAATTATTGATAACTCGCGTGTGCGAAAGGTAAAGGTAGGACTTAGGTATGATTCAAATCGTTATTGATGGGAAATATCGAATCGTCGAGCAAGGGCAAACCGTTCTTGAAGCGGCAAAAACATGTGGTTTGGAGATCCCATCTTTATGTGGTTTGAACAAAACAGCGGATAAAGTACCGTGTGATTTGTGTGTCGTTGAAGTTGATGGCGTTGGGGTTACTCGCTCTTGTGAGCTTGAAGTGTCTAATGGGCTGAATATTACCACTCAGTCAAAACAGCTAACGAACCATCGACAAGAAGCGTTGAACCGCATCATGACCGATCATTACGCTGACTGTGAGGCACCATGCCAAACCGCTTGCCCTGCTGGCGTCGATATCCAATCTTACCTACATCATATTGCTCAAAATGATCACATCAAAGCGATAGAGGTGATTAAAAAGACGCTACCGATGCCGCTTTCGATTGGTCGTGTATGTCCTGCTTTCTGTGAAACCGAATGTCGTCGTAACTTGGTCGATGAATCCATCGCGATTCGCCAGCTCAAACGACATGCAGCGGACGCGGATCTAGCGGCTCAAGAGAGCTACATGCCTCCTAAGAAGCCAAACAAAGGCAAGCGCGTAGCAATCGTCGGTAGTGGCCCCGGTGGTCTTACGGCAGGCTATTATCTGTCGAATGAGGGGTATGACGTCAGTGTTTATGAGTCGATGCCTAAAGCGGGTGGTTGGCTGCGTTACGGTATCCCTGAATATCGCTTACCAAAGTCGATTCTCGATAAAGAAATTGAGTTGATGTGTCGCAACGGGATGGCCGTTGAATGTGACAAAAAGTTAGGTGTTGATTTTACATTGTCGGATTTAAGCAACGACTTCGATGCGGTTTGTTTAGCGGTTGGTGCATCACAAGCCGTTGAGATGAATTATACCGGAAGTGATTTAGCAGGTTGTTACCTAGGTGTCGATTACCTAAAAGACTATGTGACCGACAAGCATTTCATTACAGGTAAAAAAGTCGCAGTGATCGGCGGTGGTAATACCGCGATTGATTGTGCTCGAACTGCAGTCCGTGATGGAGCCGATACCACGCTAATTTATCGACGTACACGAGATGAGATGCCGGCGGAAGACTACGAAATTGAAGAAGCCGAACACGAAGGCGTCAAATTCCACTTCTTGACCAATCCAGCTGAAAATATCGCGGATGAAAATGGTCATGTATCTGAAATCCGATTAGAACGCATGGCGCTTGGCCCCGCGGATGCATCGGGTCGACGAAGCCCGAAACCGACGGGTGAGTTTTTTGTTGAAGCGTTTGATACGGTTATTGCTGCCGTGTCGCAAAAGCCTGATCTGAGCTTTATGGACAATGAGTCACTAGAAATCCCGTTAACGCGTTGGAATACCGCTGACGCTGATCCGCAAACCATGCACACGGGAACAGGCAATATCTTCAGTATTGGCGATTTCCGACGTGGCCCTGCAACCGCTGTCGAAGCAGTGGGAGATGGCCGAATTGCTGCGCAAGCGATCGACCGATTCTTTAATGGTGACATGAACCAGATCCCTGCTAAGCCTTTCAATTCAAGAAAGCAAAAGCAGCTAAAATCCGTTGACCCAGAGCAGTATAAATCGATACAGCGAATGGCTCGTAAGATCATGCCAGAGCTCACTCCAGAGCAGCGCGAGCAAAGTTTTGAAGAAGTAGAAACTGGCTTTGATAATACCGATGCGATAGCTGAAGCAGCAAGGTGTTTAGAGTGTGGCTGCCAAGCCAATACCGATTGCGACCTGCGAGACTATTCGACTGAATACAAGGCAACGCAAACGCATCCAGAATACAAAATCGATGTCGCTTCTAACGACAGTTGGCAAGCGATTCGCGCGGAAGAAACTAAGGTCGGTTTAACAAGACAAAAATTCGCGGTCGATGACAGCTCTGAATTCATTATTTTTGATGCCAATCGCTGCATCAGTTGCGGTCAGTGTATCCAAGCGTGTCGTGAACAGAATGTTCATGGCGTTTTAAGCTTCATGAATCAATCAGATGGTAAACCTGCGTCAAGGCCTGAGTGTCGTCCTAACTTCGGGGCCGATAAGACCTTAATGGGCGATTCTAACTGTGTTCAATGTGGTTCATGCGTTCAGGCATGTCCAACCGGCGCGATGGTGGATGCTCGTGACAGAAAGCAAGGTGATACAGACTTACTTAAGAAAGTCGACACCATCTGCACCTATTGCGGTGTGGGTTGCAAACTCACTATGCATGTCGACGAGAAGAAAAACAAAATCCGTTATATCGAAGGGGGAGACTCTCCGGTCAATGAGGGCATGTTGTGTGTGAAAGGGCGATTTGGTTTCGACTTTGTCGGCAGCGATGCGCGTTTAACCACACCATTAATCCGCAAAGATGGCTGGTTACAACCCGCAAGTTGGGATGAAGCGATTAAACTGATCGCTGATAAATTTACCGCGATTAAACAAGGCTTTGGCAGCAATGCTCTAGCGGGTTTCTCATCGGCTAAAACCACCAACGAAGACAATTATGCTTTCCAAAAATTCATCCGCCGTGAGCTTGGAACCAACAACGTCGACCACTGCGCTCGTCTTTGCCACGCTTCAACCGTAACTGGGCTTGAAGCTTCTCTGGGCAGTGGGGCGATGACCAATGATATTCCAAGCATCAAGCACTCAGATGTGATCTTTATTATTGGGTCAGACACCACTTCGGCGCACCCAATTATTGGTTCGCACATCAAGCAAGCAGTGAGACATGGTGGCGCTCGTCTTATTGTCGCCGATCCAAAAAAGATCGACATTGCCGATCATGCGGAACTTTATTTAGCGCATCGACCGGGAACTGACGTGATGTTGATCAATGGTGTGATGCAACAGATCATCAAGCACGGTTGGTATGATCAAGAGTATATTGAAGACCGAGTTGATGGCTTTGATACCTTGTTACAAGAGGTGATGTCGCCAAGCTATGCCTTAGACAAAGTGGAGCTGGTAACAGGTGTGAAAGCCGAAGATATCTTCGCGATGGCGCGTTTGATTGGCACCGCAGAACGCACAGCTGTGTATTACTCAATGGGTATTACGCAACACACCACAGGGCACGATAATGTTCGCTCGATTGCTAACCTGCAACTCTTGTGTGGAAACATCGGTATTGAAGGTGGTGGTATCAACCCTTTACGTGGTCAATCCAATGTTCAGGGTGCATGTGACATGGGCGCGTTGCCAAACAATCTACCGGGTTATCAGAAAGTGTATAACCCAATGGTTCGTCAAAAATTTGCGATGGAGTGGGGCGTTTCCGATTTACCTGCTGAAACGGGACTAACACTCACCGAGATCATCGATGCGGCGTGTCACCGTGACGTACGTGGTTTATACGTGATGGGCGAAAACCCAGTGCTCAGTGATCCGAACCAAGCACACGTGGTTGAAGGGCTTGAAGCACTGGATTTCCTTGTCGTTCAAGACATCTTCTTAACAGAAACCGCGCAGTATGCAGACGTGGTTTTACCATCTTGCTCATTTGCTGAAAAGTCGGGGCACTTTACTAATACTGAGCGACGTGTTCAGCGTATTAACCCTGCGGTTAATCCTCCTGGTGAAGCGAAAGAAGACTGGGTGATTATTCAGATGCTCGCCAACGCAATGGGTGGCGGTTGGGGCTATAACACCGTTGCCGATATCACCAATGAGATAGCTAGAGTAACACCGCAGTATGGTGGCTTACGTTGGGAGAATATTACTGTGAATGGTGTTCAGTGGCCGAGTAATAAGAACAACCCTGACGGCACTCGTATCATGCACCAAACTCAATTCACTCGTGGGCGTGGTCAAATGGAAGCTATTCCGTTTCGATACGCGGCGGAGCTGCCAGATTCAGAATACCCATTAGTGCTAACAACGGGACGTGTGCTGGAGCAGTTCCATACGGGTACCATGACTCGCAAAACAAAAGGGTTAGACAACTTAGCCGGACCGCGAGCAATGGTCAGCGTTCATGATGCTGAAGCGTTAGGGATCTCCAATGGACAGATGTTAAAAGTCTCGACACGTCGTGGTGAGATAGAGATTGCTGCTTTTGTCACTAAGAGGATGCAGAAGGGGGTGGTGTTTATTCCATTCCATTTCGTGGAATCTCCGGTGAACCGCTTGACGACGACAGCGACGGATCCACATGCCAAGATCCCAGAGTTTAAAGTAGCGGCTGTGCGTATTGATCCAATCCGCAAGCCTGAAATTGAAGCAACAGAGGCCTAACCTAAACTTCAGACATTAAAAAGCCGCGTAACTCTCAGAGTTATGCGGCTTTTCTATTGAACTCGATTAGGCATCGAATTACTTACTCAGTGACCAAGGTTAACTTGGTTAGCTCTTCATCTAGATTAGCTCGATACAATTTCGCTACCGTGAACACCAAATTGCTTAGCAGCGTAGGCAACGCGCTCTGCAGCTTTTGGGTATTCAGCAGGTGTACCTAGATTTTCAATATGATGCAAGCGAGGTAATAAACCTGCGCCGTTTGCAATCTGTATTGCTAATCCAGGACGAGCATTAAGCTCCAGTACCATAGGGCCTTCTTCTTGGTCTAAAACCATGTCAGTACCCATGTAGCCAAGACCTGTCATTTCCCAAGCGCTAGATGCAAGAGTCAGTAGTTTTTCCCAATGCGGCACTTGAAGTGCCGCCAACTCTTTCCCTGTATCTGGGTGATGAGTTACTGGTTGGTCAAACTGAACCGCACGCACGGCTTTCCCGGTCGCGATGCAAATACCAACACCCACAGCACCTTGGTGCAAGTTTGCCTTGCCGTCAGAAGCTGAAGTAGAAAGGCGCATCATCGCCATCACAGGGTAGCCTTTAAATACGATGATTCGTACATCTGGCACGCCTTCGTAACTGAAGCCTTCGAAACACTCATCAAACTTGATGAGGTTTTCAACTACGGCTACGTCGTTCTTACCACCTAGTGAGAAAAGACCGGCTAGAGCATTACTGATGTGACGCTCTACGTCTTCTTCGTTAATGGTTGACCCCGATGGTTTAGTGTAAACCCCATCTTTATGAGAGATCACTACAAGGATGCCTTTACCGCCACTTCCTTGTGCTGGCTTAATAACAAAGCCAGGCCACTCTTTAACCATTTTATGGATTGTTTTTACTTCAGCTTGGTGACCAATTACGCCAATCAACTTTGGTACGGTTGCACCAGCCTGTTCAGCAATAATCTTAGTCTTAAGCTTGTCATCAACGAGTGGATACTTGGAACGATCATTATAGCGACCAATATAACTATGGTTACGCTTGTTCATTCCCATTATGCCTTTATCTTTCAACTTAAACGGTGAAGTAAATTGATCAAACATAACTTAGTCCTCCGCTAGCGGTTTAAAGCGACGAAGCTCGGTTAGGCGGTAGCCTGTGTAGTTACCTAGTAGCAAGATGGTCGCTAGAATTACAAGCTGCAAACCAATAAAGTTGAACGTTAAGTGTTGAATGAACGGGTTAGTCATACCTAAGTAAACAAGTACCGCGGTAAATAGCGAGCCGCCACCTTGTAGTACAACTTCTTTCGCGCCTTCTTCTTCCCAAAGGATAGACATACGTTCGATAGTCCAAGACAAGATAATCATTGGGAAGAACGTAATCGATAGGCCTTCGGTAAGTCCGATTTTAAATGCGACGACAGTAAATATCGAGATAATCATAATTACCGTAATAATTACGGCGGATATCCTGGCCACGAGCAAGAGGTTGAGTTTGGATAAGTAACTTCGAATTATAAGACCAGTACCAACAATCAGTAGGAAGCCAACAATACCTGTCACCAACTGCGTTTGAACGAATGCCACGGCAATCAGAACGGGCATGAATGTACCAGAAGTCTTAAGACCTATGATAACTCGCAGGAACACAACGATAAGCGCACCAATTGGAATCAGCATGATGGTTTTAAACATCGCTTGCTCTTCTAACGGTAGGCTGTGGATCGACAGGTTCAACAGTTGGTCGGCAGAGACTTTACTGCTGGTTGCTTCTGTTGGTGAGATTTCCTGAGCAATCATCGAGAAGTGAACTTTACTGTTCTGGCCGCCCACTACATCTAATAGAGAGACATTTGATTCGTCCCAGATGAGTAGGTTTGGTTGAACTTGTTGCTCGCTAGATTCAGGAGAGAATAGAACCCATTGGTTATTATCCCAAATTTGGTTCATATGTTGGATTGATTGGCGACGACGTCCGTCTTCCAGTTCAATAACACCGACGACTTTGTTGTGGATTTTAGCGGCAGAAAGTAGCTTGTGTGTCGCTTCCACTTTGGTCATGTTATTCAGAATCAGCGCTGAGTTTTGGCTGTCTGGATCGTTAAGCGTTTTGATTAACTCACGAGTAAAGGTGATGTTGTCTGCTGAACGCTTGGTTGCTCTGTCAATCAAAGCAAGAGCTGCAGCTTCTTCAGGGCCGTCAAAGCTTGGTTGAGCCACATCACCTTCTGGAGGTGTTGAGGTAACGTTCGCTTGGCTATCGACTAAGAACTGGGTCTTGTAGTAGATAGTCTGTGGGCCATCTGCATGACGAATTGACCACTCAGCACGGCGACCTGAATCTGTATTCAAGTATGAAATACCGTAGCCTGGTGATGAAGCTGACTCGCCGATAAGTGTAAAGTTAGACTGTGTGTGAGGTGCGGCTAGTGAAACTTTTGCTTCTTTGCCCACTGCATTGAATTCGATACGAGCTTCAATATCCCAAACCTGATTAGTTTCGCCTGGAGTCCAGGGTACACCGTAGGTTGTATGTCGGAACATACTCAGTGTTATACCTGCTACGATGAGCAGGAAAATTGAGATATAAAATGGAATTCTTGACGTCATAGCTTACCCTACTATTGTTATTTAACTTCCGTTTGTACGTATTTTTTACTTACATCTACTAGCGCTATGTCTTTGATAAATTCGCGCCCTAGTAATACAGGGTGACTCATTTGAGAGCGATCCGCCAATGTAAATTGCGCTTTTTCATGGATTTTTCCAACTTTCACCCATAATTCAATCACAGCTCTACGTTCTGTCTGATCATTGGTTGATTGGCGGATTTTCACAAAACGTACAACAGGTGCTTCAATCCATTTCTGGTCTTCTGGCGATTGTGCTTTATCTGCTAAGTGGAACTTCACCCAGTCTTTACCGTTACGCTCGAATTCTTTGATGTCTACAGCATTTAAAGAAGAGGTTGTTGCGCCGGTATCAACACGCGCATCAAAGCTTTGGTTGATAGAATCAATGGATACTTTTTCGATTCCGCCAAGGATGGTCGGTTGTGATGTAGGAGCGATCGGTGGGGTTGTCACTGCTACAGGTTCTTCTTCCTCTAGCTGTTCAATAACTTTGTGTTCCATGCTCGTTAGGTGAACATCTAATTGGTTAGAAAGGGTGATAACTTCCTCTTCTAAGCTTTCTATATAATCACTTTGATTGCTGACTTGCAGTTCAAGGTTTTGAACCTTATTTGCGATGTTTGTCTCTGAGCGGGCAATAGCGTCGAGAGTTTCTTGGTGGTAGGCCGCACCATTGGTGAGGGTACAGCCAGAGAGCAAACCAACCGCCACAATTGGCGATAATCGCTTAAACATAAAAAAAACCTTTGGAAATTAGAGAATAGTTCAGACTATTTAGAAGTTTAGCCTACAAAAAAGGATGCGTGAAGCATCCTAATGTAAGAGTCTGGTCATATTGAATCGCAATGTGAGCGCTGCGCCAGTTATCGTCAATTGAAATAGCTCACTTATTAAACACAAGTCAATTTTTGTTCAATTTACGCGCTTTTAAGTCAAAGTTTACTGTGACAGATGTGATTGCTTCATTGCTACCAAAAACTATTATTCGGTGGTCACCAGAATAATAGTTTGGGACAACAAATTTACGGCTTTGTCGCCACAAGAACGGCACGTCTCGGCGCTGGGTGACCTTCTACGGTTTTACTTGGATCATTAGGATCTAAGTAATCCGGTAAAGAGTTGTGTGTCATCCACTCTGTTGTGCGTTGTTCGCCAACTGTCGTGACATTTTCATCAACGATACGCACGTCTTCAAAGCCTACCTGTTCAAGCCAGCGTTTCAGTGCGCGTGCAGATGGGAAGAAGTAAACGTTTCTCATTTGCGCGTAGCGGTCAACAGGCACAAGAACAGCGTTTTCGTCACCTTCAATCACTAACGTTTCAAGTACCAGTTCGCCACCAGATACCAATTGGTCTTTTAGTTGAATCAAATGATCAAGCGGTGAACGGCGGTGGTAAAGCACGCCCATGCTGAATACAGTGTCGTAAGCTTCCAGTTTTGGCAGCTGTTCAATACCTAAAGGTAAAAGGTGCGCGCGTTGGTCATCGCCCATCAGCTTACGGATAGCTTCAAACTGAACAAGGAAAAGGTGAGACGGGTCGATACCGACGGTCAAACGAGCACCTTCACCTAACATACGCCACATGTGGTAGCCATTACCGCAACCTACATCGAGTACTGAACGGTTTTTAAGCGGTGAGATATGTGGAAGTACACGGTCCCATTTCCAGTCGCTGCGCCATTCTGTATCGATATGAATGTCATGAACGGTATAAGGACCTTTACGCCAAGGGTGGAACGTCTTTAATAAGCTCTCTAGCTTTTTAAGCTCACCCGTTTGAAATGGTGTGCTGCTGCCGATAGTCACAGAGTTTTTCAAATCAACTTGATCAGGCACGCCTTGCGGGATTTTATTCAGTGCACGTAACCATCGGTCAAAGTCACCGTGCTCTGCATTTTGCCAATCCGTCAGCTGTTGAGGAAGAACATTGAGCCATGGTTGTAGGCGAGTGTCTTGGGCAATAAGTTGATAAAAATTGGCAAAATTAAACATAGTTTTTCACTGAGTTAATAGGGTCAATAAACCCTAAAATAAAAATTAAATTTGTCATTCCCTACAGTGAGGGACGAACATGATAGGGAATCTCGATTTATCGTACTTGATAGAGATTCCCAACTCGCTCGTTCCTCGTTCTTGAGGATGATGTTTTAGTACGAGCTGACTGAGTATGTGCGCTATTTAATCGCGAACATCGAACCGAAGTTGAAGCATTGGAACCACACTTCGCTACTTGAGAAGCCAATCTTTTCAAAACGTTGCTTATGAACGGGAATCGAATCTGGACGCATCACATTTTCGATAGCACTGCGTTTTTGGCTGACTTCGAGCTCGCTGTATCCGTTTGCACGTTTGAAATCATGGTGCAGATCAATAAGCAGTTCATTTGAACTTTCATCTTCAAACACAAACTTTTCTGACAGAATCAAAATACCGCCTGGACGTAATCCAGCATGGATCTTTTCAAGCAGAGCGTAGCGGTCGTCTGGTGATAAGAACTGCAAGGTGAAGTTCAACACAACAACTGAAGCGTCTTTAATCTCGATTTCACGGATATCAGCTTCGATAACTTCGACTGGCGTATCGCTTCGGTAGGCGTTTACATGCAGCTTACAGCGTTCAACCATGGCTTCCGAATTATCGACAGCAAAAATCGTACAGCCTTCTTGTTGGATGTGACGGCGCATTGAAAGCGTTGCTGCACCAAGAGAGCAACCCAAGTCGTAGATGTTTGAGTGTGGTTTTACGAAGCGTTCAGCTAACATGCCAATAGCAGAGATGATATTGCTATATCCAGGAACCGAGCGTTGAATCATATCTGGGAATACTTCAGCAACCCTTGCATCAAAGGTGAAATCACCAATTTTATCAATGGGAGCGGAAAAGATATTGTCTTTGTTGCTCATTGCATTCTCTCTCGACAGTCAGCGTAATCGGCACAGAATTCGTACCAAATAAAAGGGGACGTATTTTACGTAAAAAAATCGCTTGTGTCACGAAAACTGAGATTGATGAAAATGAACGCGTGTTAGTGGTTGTTTACTATCAAAACATCGAGATTTGATGAACACCTTTTTGAGCAGGAAACTCCGCCAAATTAGGCAAGGTTATCTGTGTGTGTTCAGCAACTTGCGTCTGTAATTGCTTATAGATAGCAATCGCCAACTCAGGGGCGTGATTATTGTCTGGTGTGTGAATCATTAAATAAGGCTGTTTACCTTCATTTAACCAAGTTGGTAATTTCGCGAACCAAGGTTTAAAGAAAGCCAGATTGGGTTCTTGGTCTGGATGTCCAATAAAGCGAACCATCGGATTGTTTGCTGTCGCAATGGCATGAACCGGAACACGTGGTTTCTTTTGATGTGCATCGATCACCGCTTCTGTGGTTGGTGGTGCGGAGAAAACAGGGCGGCTATCCATGATGATGCGATTGATCCCTTCTTCTATTAACCAATGATTGAAACGTTTTTCGGCATCGCCTTTATCAAAGAAACCAAGGTGACGAACTTCAACACCGAGCTGCATGTCATTTGGAAACAAGGTACAAAATTTTTGCAGGGCAGGGAGCATGCTGGGTTCGAAGCTATGGGGTAATTGAATCGTCCACTGACCAATGCGTCTGTGTAGGGGCGACATGGTGAGCAGAAATTCTTTGAGTTCGGCTTGGCAATGTTTTAAGTGCTGCTGGTGGGTGATGAACTTAGGCAGCTTAAAAGTAAACTTGAAATCATCGTGACTCGCGGCTTTCCAGTTATTGACCGTTGAGATACTGGGTGTCGCATAGAAAGTCGTGTTGCCTTCAACGGTATGAAAAACTTGGGTGTATTTTTCTAAGCGCTCAGCAGGTTTTGTTCCTTTACCATAGAACTGACTTTGCCACTCGGAATGAGACCACATTGTTAACCCAAGTCTTAGAGGTAAAGTTTCTGTTGTTATTACACGAGCATCCATCTATTACACCGTTAGTTTTCACGCCATTAGTCATTACAAAACGTTTTTCAGTTGAAACGAAAAACTACTGTACGAGACTTTTGCTGATTAAGGTACTTTCGAGATATAATCAGCACAATTTTTTCGGTTTTGATGAATCTTTGCGCACTTGATGGGCTAAAAAGCAGCAAAGCCAGATAAAACACAATAAATTCGAATGTGGAAGGTCGATTTTAAGCGAGTTTCCGCGTATAAATGTTCCTTTGCTCTGTTGTGTGGAATGACCACTGACAGCTTGGAAATTAGTAAATAATTAAGAGATTGGGAAATTCATTATGCGTACCCATTACTGTGGTAACCTGAACAAGTCCCTGGCGGGACAAACTGTAGAATTGTGCGGCTGGGTAAACCGTCGCCGTGATTTAGGCGGTCTTATCTTTATCGATATGCGAGATCGTGAAGGCGTCGTTCAGGTTGTTGTCGATCCAGATATGAAAGATATCTTTCCGATCGCTAACCAACTGCGTAATGAATTCTGTATCAAATTTACTGGTGAAGTACGTGTTCGTCCTGACAGCCAAGTAAATAAAGATATGGCGACGGGTGAAGTTGAGCTTTACGCAACTGGCCTTGAGATCATCAACCGTTCAGAAGCGCTTCCACTAGATTTCAACCAAACGAACTCTGAAGAACAGCGTCTTAAGTACCGTTACATCGATCTTCGTCGTCCAGAAATGAGCGATCGTATTAAGCTTCGTGCACGTGCTTCTAGCTTCGTTCGTCGTTTCCTAGACGAGAACCTATTCCTAGACATCGAAACACCAGTACTAACGAAAGCGACACCTGAAGGCGCTCGTGACTACCTAGTGCCAAGCCGTGTTCATAAAGGTAGCTTCTACGCACTTCCTCAATCTCCTCAGCTGTTCAAGCAATTGCTGATGATGTCTGGTTTTGACCGTTACTACCAAATCGTTAAATGTTTCCGTGATGAAGATTTACGTGCTGACCGTCAGCCTGAATTTACTCAGATCGATATCGAAACATCATTCCTGTCTTCTCAAGAAGTACGTAACATCACTGAAAAGCTCGTTCACGATATGTGGAAAGAGCTTCTAGATGTTGAACTGGGTCAATTCCCAGTAATGCCATTCTCTGAAGCGATTCGTCGTTTCGGTTCTGATAAGCCAGATCTACGTAACCCACTAGAACTAGTAGACGTTGCTGACTTACTGAAAGATGTAGAGTTCAAAGTATTCTCTGGCCCTGCGAACGACGAAAAAGGTCGCGTAGCAGTAATCCGTGTACCGGGTGGCGCTAAGCTGACTCGTAAGCAAATCGACGGTTACGCAGAGCATGTAGGTATCTACGGCGCGAAAGGTCTAGCTTGGATGAAGGTTAACGACCGTGCTGCTGGCATGGAAGGTATCCAATCTCCAGTTGCTAAGTTCCTAAACGAAGACGTAATCAACGGTCTTCTTGAGCGCACTCAAGCTGAATCTGGCGATATCATCCTATTTGGTGCAGATAAAGCGAACATCGTTGCTGAAGCAATGGGCGCACTTCGTATCAAGCTAGGTGATGACTTAGAGCTAACAGACAAGAAAGCGTGGGCTCCACTTTGGGTTATTGATTTCCCAATGTTCGAAGAAGATGGCGAAGGCAACCTTCACGCAATGCACCACCCATTCACATCACCACTTGGTGTGAGCGCGGAAGAGCTAAAAGCAAATCCAGCAGCAGCTAACTCTGATGCATACGACATGGTAATCAACGGCTACGAAGTAGGCGGCGGTTCTGTACGTATTCACAGCGCAGAAATGCAAACGGCTGTATTCGGTATCCTAGGTATCGAAGCTAAAGAACAGCAAGAGAAGTTCGGTTTCCTACTTGAAGCGCTTAAGTACGGTACGCCACCACACGCAGGTCTAGCATTCGGTCTTGACCGTTTAGCAATGCTTCTTTGTGGTACAGAGAACATCCGTGACGTTATCGCATTCCCGAAAACAACAGCTGCAGCATGTCTATTAACAGACGCGCCAAGCCTAGCAAACCCAGCGTCACTGGAAGAGCTAGCAATCGCTGTTAACTTAGCGAAGAAAGAAGACTAATCAAACGATTAAGCTCAACTTTCTAATCAAGCAGTGAGTTTTCGATAGAGCTTAAGTCTAGATAGCACTTAAGCTTTCAACAAAACTGAGTTTTTGATAGAACTTTTTCTTTCGCAGAACAACGAAATGCCCGTTAATTTGACGGGCATTTTTTTTTGCGTTCGATATACTAAGCTCATAAAGCATGTATAAATAATCAGTATTTGAAGTTATGTCTATTATCTTAGGGATTGACCCTGGCTCTCGTATTACCGGCTATGGCGTGATTCGTCAAAATGGTCGCCATCTATATTACTTAGGTAGCGGTTGTATTCGCACCTCTGAAAAAGAACTGCCAGGCCGACTTAAACAAATCTACGCCGGTGTGAGCGAAATCATCACTCAGTTTCAGCCAGATGTGTTTGCGATAGAACAGGTCTTTATGGCGAAGAATGCCGATTCAGCACTTAAACTTGGTCAAGCTCGTGGCAGTGCGATTGTAGCAGCGGTGAATGCAGATTTACCTGTACATGAATATGCGGCTCGTTTGATCAAACAAGCGGTGACGGGTAATGGTGGCGCTGATAAGTCTATGGTTCAGAATATGGTGATGAGCATGCTCAAACTACCCGCTAAGCCACAAGCCGACGCAGCGGATGCGCTAGGCGTAGCGATCACTCACGCTAACACCAATAAAACCTTGGTCGCACTTGCAGGCAAAGCAACGGGAGCAAGAAAAGGGCGCTATCGTTAAGTCCCCCCCCTCTGTTTTCTAAAAGTTTGCGTTACGTGAGCCTCACGCCCTGTTTGGCTCATATCAAAACAATACGCCTCTAAATCCTTGATGAAATGAGATCTTTCGAACATAACCCAGATAATAACATTGCGTATCATTTAACATGTTATTAACATTGGTCGGAGGTCTTACAAGTTAATCAAGGATGATCACTGATGAACCCAATCAAGCTGTGGCGCGCGCTGTTTCTACCTAAAAACAATGGGTGGAGTAACAACGAAGTCAGACAAGCCGATATCTTATTACTCTTCACTTTTATCGCATTCTTCGTGGGTGTCTATAGCTTAATCAAGTGGACTAAGCACGAAGAGCAACTTCTGATCGCCACATCTGTATTTCTTATCGTATTCGAACTGATCTCTGCATTGCTACTTCGTGTGACGAGTAAGCCGAGCCTTGCACTTAACTTTGGTTTTGTCGGCATGGCTGTCCACGCGTTGAACATCATTTATCAAAGCGGTGGGGTTGTGGCTTCCACTCAAGCTTATTGGGTGCCTTTGTTAGTGGTCGCTTTTTTCTTATCAGGAACACGAATTGTGGCTTTGGTATGGAGTGGACTGGTTATCGGTGTTTCATTGGTGATGACGTCTGCACATCTCAATGGATTTGCATTTCCCCAGCTTGAGCTAACCCCTGATGCGGTAGCGGTAGAAACTTGGTCCGGTGTGATTATGCCACTGGTGGTCATCTGCATTGCTCAAGCCTTTACCGCTAAGCAAAAAGAGGTGGCGATCGAAATGGCAGAGGATGCGATTTCAGAAAGCCAACACGTTGCCAATCAAGCGACGCAAAGTGAAGGTCGACTCTCTATCGTGCTCGACCAAGCCAATTCGAATTCAGAGAGCCTGCAGGGTGTTTCGGTTCATTTAGATCAGCAGTCACAAGACTTGCATGCTCAAGTCGAAGTGTTGAATGTCAATTGTGAATCTCAAGCGAGCGCTGCGGAAGAGATGAGTCAACAACTCCATCAAATGACTCAAGGCATTGAAGAATCCAATTCATTTGTAGGTGAACTGAAAGAACGCAGCGAAGCGGTTGGAACCAAAGCGCAAAAGAGCTCAGAGTCACTAGAAGCTTCAACCGATGCGATCAGTCAGATCATTCAAAGTAATCAAGAGATCATGAAAGTCGCTGATTTGATCACTTCGGTTGCTGAGCAAACCAATCTGTTAGCACTTAACGCGGCAATCGAAGCGGCTCGAGCAGGTGAGCAAGGAAGAGGCTTTGCTGTGGTAGCTGATCAGGTAAGAGAGCTATCGGCGAAAAGCAGTCATTCGGCGATAGAGATTCGAACTTTGTTAGATCGCAGTAAAGAAGAAGTTGAACACGGCAGAGCAATCATCGAAACCACGGCGAGCGAGATGAACGGCATTATCTCTGAGGTGCAAACCATATCAACAGATGTTAATCAGCTCACCAATATTATGGCAATGCAGATGAATTCGCTAAAAGAGCTCGATCTCGCCAGTTCAGAAGTCGCCCAAAGTGTGGCGGAAACTAAATCGGTGTCAGGCTTAGTCGCGAATTATGGTTCTGAGCTAACAGGTCATGTGACTTCGGTTAAAGAATTGGTCGCGAGCTTGAACAGCGTGGTCTCGCAAGCCAAACAAGCCTAAATAATTCACTTCAAAAAACACAAAGAACTGGATAAGTATCCAGTTCTTTTATATTCTGTCCTTCAAATTAAATTCCATCAAGAGAGTGAATTGTGATCGGACGTCTCCGCGGTACATTAATAGAAAAACAGCCACCAGAATTATTGATTGAAGTCAGTGGTGTTGGTTATGAAGTTCAAATGCCAATGAGCTGTTTTTATGAGTTACCAAACGTAGGCGAAGAAGCAATTATCTACACTCATTTTGTGGTACGTGAAGATGCTCAGCTACTTTATGGTTTTAACACCGTTAAAGAGCGTGCCTTGTTCCGTGAAGTGATTAAAGCGAATGGTGTCGGTCCTAAACTTGGTCTTGGTATCCTTTCTGGAATGACGGCAAGCCAATTCGTTCAGAGTGTTGAACGTGAAGATATCTCAACATTGGTTAAACTGCCGGGTGTTGGTAAGAAAACGGCAGAACGCCTTGTTGTTGAAATGAAAGACCGCCTGAAAGGGTGGGGCGCAGGTGATCTGTTTACGCCTGCAACAGATGCAGCGCCAATGGACTCGATGCCAGCGGTTCACGATGCTGAAGAAGAAGCCGTAAGCGCACTACTTGCGTTGGGTTATAAACCGACTCAAGCCTCTAAAGTTGTTGCTCAAGTGGCTAAAGATGGCATGACCAGCGAACAATTGATTCGCGAAGCACTGAAGTCGATGGTTTAATACCTCATATACTTGTTCTACAAAATAGACTCATTCACTTTGCCTATACGCAGAGTTAGGAATAACAGAATTTATGATTGAAGCCGATCGCCTGATTGCACCGGATAATCCGGTCTTTAAAGATGAAGATGTTATCGACCGTGCAATACGTCCAAAGGCGTTAGCCGACTATCAAGGTCAGGACCACGTTCGTAACCAGATGGAGATTTTCATTCAAGCAGCCCAAATGCGAAATGAAGCTCTGGATCATCTGTTGATTTTTGGCCCTCCCGGTTTAGGTAAAACCACGCTTGCGAACATTGTTGCTAATGAAATGGATGTGAGCATCCGTACGACTTCAGGTCCGGTTTTAGAAAAAGCAGGCGATTTAGCCGCGCTATTAACCAACCTCGAAGAAAACGATGTGCTTTTCATTGATGAGATCCACCGCTTAAGCCCTGTGGTTGAAGAGGTTCTGTATCCAGCAATGGAAGATTACCAACTGGATATTATGATTGGTGAAGGCCCTGCAGCTCGCTCTATCAAGATTGACCTTCCTCCATTTACTTTGATTGGCGCAACCACTCGTGCTGGCTCACTAACATCGCCATTACGTGACCGTTTTGGTATTACTCAGCGTCTTGAGTACTACAAGGTTGAAGACCTTCAAAATATCGTTCAGCGCAGTGCAGATTGCCTTGGACTTTCATTGGAGTCGGATGGGGCATTAGAAATTGCTCGTCGTGCTCGTGGTACACCGCGTATCGCGAACCGTTTATTACGCCGTGTACGAGATTACGCGGAAGTGAAAGCCGACGGACATATTTGCCCAGACGTGGCGGATAAGGCACTCAACATGTTGGACGTGGATGCCAAAGGCTTTGACTACATGGACAGAAAGCTTCTACTTGCGATTATGGAGAAGTTTGGTGGTGGTCCGGTCGGTATCGACAACATGGCAGCTGCGATTGGTGAAGAAAAAGATACGATTGAAGATGTATTGGAACCGTATTTGATTCAGCAGGGTTATCTGCAAAGAACACCAAGAGGTCGAATTGCTACCGACAGAGCGTATTTACACTTCGGAATAGACAAACCCTCAAATCGTTAACTTATTCATTTCTAAAGATCCCAGTTGCATAAGCGCTGGGATTTTTTGGTTTTTATTGAATAACAACTCTTTGAGCAAATCGATAAAAAGGCTAAATATCGAAATTCAAAAATGGAAACTTTGATTTCAAGTTTGATTTAGCTAACAAAAAATGAAATAAACTGTCATATCTTTTGTTAATACTTTATAGGTAGTTGTAATTTGGATGTTGAAGTGGTGCTGAGCTTTTGTCACAGATATCATGCGCGGTTATTAACAACGCTAAAATTGGTGTGATTTTAATCATGATTGTTTAAAAATAACTCTAATTTGCTTGAATAAAATTGATACAAATCAACGCAGACTTCTCCTATAAACCTTTTGAAACATACTGATTTTACCAGTAATATTAGCGCCAGCTATATTAGCTCATGCTTAACAATAATCTAACTATAACGGTACGTTTTTGCTACAAATTTCAATTTGTAATAACAATTATATAAATTGTTTTAACATGGATATTTGCGGTGAATAATCACACAAGTGTCATTCAGCCGACACAAAGGAGTTACCATGATTGATGTTGTTGATCTGTCGCGATTGCAGTTTGCATTTACAGCGATGTATCACTTCCTATTTGTTCCACTGACTTTAGGTATGGCATTTCTTCTTGCCATTATGGAGTCAGTATATGTAATGACTGGCAAACAAATTTACAAGGACATGACCAAGTTCTGGGGTAAATTGTTTGGTATTAACTTTGCTCTTGGTGTAGCGACAGGCTTAACCATGGAGTTTCAGTTTGGTACGAACTGGTCTTACTATTCTCACTACGTTGGAGACATCTTCGGTGCTCCGCTAGCTATTGAAGCGCTTGTTGCATTCTTCCTAGAGTCTACTTTTGTTGGTCTTTTCTTCTTCGGTTGGGACAGATTGTCAAAGCGTCAGCACTTAGCGGTAACGTGGTTAGTAGCACTTGGCTCTAACTTCTCAGCGCTTTGGATCTTGGTAGCGAACGGCTGGATGCAAAACCCAGTGGGTGCGGAATTTAACTTTGAAACCATGCGTATGGAAATGGTGAGCTTCGCTGAAGTTGTACTAAACCCAGTAGCACAAGTTAAATTTGTACACACAGTGGCGTCTGGTTACACAACGGGTGCAATGTTCATCCTTGGTATCAGCTCATACTACATTCTTAAAGGTCGTGACCTTGCCTTTGCTCGTCGCTCTTTTGCGATTGCAGCATCTTTCGGTATGGCGGCGATCTTGTCAGTAATCGTGCTAGGTGATGAATCTGGTTACGAGCTTGGTGAAGTTCAAAAAGTGAAGCTCGCTGCGGTAGAAGCAGAGTGGCACACTGAAGAAGCACCAGCTGCATTTACTGTTTTTGGTATTCCAAACCAAGAAACAATGAATACTGACTACGCAATTAAAATCCCTTACGTAATGGGTATCATCGCAACGCGTTCGCTTGATACTGAAGTAACGGGCCTGCGTGACTTACGTGATGATCACGTTGATCGTATCCGTACTGGTATGTACGCATACGAGTTGCTTGAAAAGCTACGTTCAGGCGACAAGTCTGAAGAAAACATTGCAGCGTTCGACGAAGTGAAAGGTGACCTAGGTTACGGTCTGCTTCTTAAGCGCTACACAGACGACGTTGTTGATGCAACAGAAGATCAAATCCAAATGGCTGCGGATGATTCTATCCCAACAGTTTGGCCTCTATTCTGGTCATTCCGTCTGATGGTTGCTTGTGGCTTCATCATGTTGTTTGTATTCGGTGCGGCGTTTGTTCAAACGTGTCGTCAGAAGATCGAACAGAAACCATGGATACTTAAAGCTGCGCTATTCTCAATCCCACTACCTTGGATTGCGATCGAAGCGGGTTGGTTCGTTGCTGAATTTGGTCGTCAACCATGGGCGGTTGGTGAAATCCTACCGGTTAACGTGGCTGCATCAGCACTAACTATTGAACAGCTTTGGACTTCTCTATTCGCGATTCTGGCACTGTACACAGTGTTCTTAATTGCTGAAGTTTACCTAATGCTGAAATTCGCACGTAAAGGTCCAAGTAGCTTAAAGACAGGCCGTTACCACTTTGAACAAAACGATAACTCTGTTGAAGACAAAGTTAGCCGTTCAGTCGAAGTATAAGTGAGGGAATATTATGTTTGATTACGAAAGCTTACGACTTATTTGGTGGGTATTGATCGGTGTTCTACTGGTTGGTTTCGCCGTAACTGATGGCTTCGATATGGGTGTTGCAGCCCTTTCACCTGTTATCGGTAAGAGCGACACTGAACGTCGTATTATGCTGAACACGATTGCCCCTCACTGGGATGGTAACCAAGTTTGGCTTATCACTGCGGGTGGTGCCTTGTTTGCTGCATGGCCACTGGTTTACGCGACATCTTTCTCTGGTTTCTACTTCGCAATGTATGCGACGTTAGCAGCGCTTTGGTTACGACCACTTGCTCTTGATTACCGTTCTAAGATTGAAGATCCAAAATGGCGTAAGACTTGGGACTACGCACTTTGCTTTAGTGGCACAGTTCCACCAATCATTTTCGGTGTGGCATTTGGTAACCTATTACAAGGTGTTCCATTCGAACTGAACGAATTCATGATGTCTAAGTACCATGGTACGTTCTTCGCTCTGCTAAATCCGTTTGCATTGCTTTGTGGTGTGTTGGCTCTGATGTTGTTCGTGATGCAAGGTGCAACATGGCTTCAAATGAAGACAACAGAAGAGCTGCACAGTCGCGCTCGTAACGTTGCTCAGATCACTGGCCTAATTGCTATTGCTCTATTCGTTATTGGTGGCTTCTGGGTTCAATCTATCGAAGGCTATGTAATTACAAGCACTATCGATACGTTTGCTGATTCAAACCCACTAAACAAAGAAGTATCACTTCAAGTTGGTGCTTGGATGACAAACTTCGAAACGTATCCAGCAATGTGGGCTGCACCGATTCTTGGTGTAGCAATGCCACTGCTTGCTGTAATTGCATCTCGCTTTGAGCGTGGTGGTTTCGCATTCTTGTTCTCAAGCCTATCTAACGCTGGTGTTATTTTAACGGCTGGTTTTGCAATGTTCCCATTCGTAATGCCATCAAGCCTGAACCCTAGCCATAGTTTGACTATGTGGGATTCAACAGCGAGTGAGCTAACGCTTGGTCTTATGACCGGAGTTGCGGCGGTAATGGTTCCTGTGATTCTGGGCTACACGACTTGGACATACTACAAAATGTTTGGTCGTCTAGATAAGAAACACATCGAAGATAATGACGTTTCAGCTTACTAAGCTAGAAGTTAAATAACTTAGGAGAAATTTTATGTGGTATTTCGCATGGATTTTGGGTGTACTTCTAGCATGTGCATTCGGCATCATCAATGCTCTTTGGCTTGAGCATTCAGAAATGATGGATAAAGACAGTGAGTAATCTCGCAGAGCAAGTTGCTAAATTGCATCAACCAATGGATAAGACTCTGTTAAGAGCTTTATCCTTAATATTGGGTTTCATGCATGTTGGTTTAGTAATGTGGGATCCTGAAACGTATGCGGCAAGCATCGGTGGCTTTAACGCTATCATTGGGCCTATGTTCATCTGGGCCGTATGCTCGAGCATGGTTTATGGTATCGGTTTTAAACCAAGAGCTTGGATGTGGCAGTTATTATTCAGCCCTTACGTTTCACTCACGATTTTGCTCTATCTAACCGTGCTGCGCCTTATCTAAATGGGGGCGTGGACTAGGTTTATAACAAAGTAAACCTAGGTGGTTGTTGGGTTTTTAGCCAAAAAGAGGTCATCTTATACAGATGGCCTTTTTTTTCGTCTTTCAAATCAAATAAATCACTGCCATATACTTTTAATGATAAAGAGTTAGGTTATAGTGAGATCTTTATCGTTTTGGGTTGTGGTAGCAAATTGCAGGGATTATCTAAGCCATTTACTTGGCCTGTGACAGTGTATTACGAAGACACCGATGCTGGTGGGGTGGTATATCATGCCAACTATCTTAAGTTCTTTGAGCGCGCTCGAACTGAGATGTTGCGCTCAATTGGCGTCTCTCAGCAAGTCTTGTTAGAACAAAATATCGGTTTCGTAGTCCGACATATGGACATTGATTTTATTCAAGGTGCGCGGCTTGATGATTCTTTACAAGTCATTACAAATATTTACGAGTTGAAGCGAGCTACCTTGGTCTTCTGTCAAGAGATCGTAAATCCTGATGGCAAGGCATTGTGTAAAGCAATGGTTAAGGTAGCATGTATCGATAATCAAAAAATGAAACCCAAAGCAATGCCAACATTTATTCTCACGGAGCTAACGAATAGTGACTGCTGAAATCTCAATCTTAGGCCTAATATTAGAAGCTAGCTTACTAGTTAAGATGGTCATGCTGATTCTTATGGGCATGTCTGTTGTTTCTTGGGCAATGATCATAAAAAGAAGTAAAGTATTATCTCAAGCTTCTAAACAAACAGAAGTCTTTGAAGACAAATTTTGGTCTGGCGTTGATCTTGCTAAATTGTACCAAGAGAGCAATAAACGCAAAGACGAGCTTTCTGGTACTGAAGAAATCTTCTACGCAGGCTTCACCGAATTTGCTCGCCTGCGTAAATCTAATGCCACTTCTCCTGATTTCATTATGGAAGGCACTGGTCGTGCAATGCGCGTTGCGGTTGCCCGTGAAGTGGATGAGCTAGAAACCAATTTACCTTTCCTAGCGACCGTCGGTTCTATCAGTCCTTATATCGGCCTTTTTGGTACGGTCTGGGGCATCATGCACTCATTCATCGCACTAGGCGAAGTGAAGCAGGCGACACTCGCTATGGTTGCACCTGGTATTGCAGAAGCTCTGATTGCAACAGCAATGGGTCTATTTGCTGCTATTCCTGCTGTTATGGCTTACAACCGCTTCAGTAGCCGAGTAGGTAAACTCGAACATAACTACGCGACTTTCTCTGAAGAGTTCCACAGCATTCTTCACCGTCAAGCGATGGCTGGCAGGGAATAATAGATGGCTGGATACCAACCTAAAAAACGCAAAATGACGGCAGAGATTAACGTTGTACCTTACATCGACGTTATGCTGGTTTTGCTGATTATTTTTATGGTGACCTCACCATTCGTCACACAAGGTGTTGATGTTGAATTGCCAAAGGCTTCAACGGCTAAATCAGCTCAAGATTTACTGGGTGACGAGAACGCGAGCTTCATTATCGTTGAAGTGAACAAAGACGGTGAGCTTGGCTTGAGCGTTAATGATGAAGAGGTTCAACGAGGCCTGTCAATTGAAGACATTATTGTTCGGGTTAAAGCTGAATTGTCTCTGAATCCTAACTCTCCAGTGGCGGTCGGCGGTGATGCCGCAACGCCTTACGCTGAAGTTGTTTTATTACTTGATGAATTAAGCCGTGCAGGTGTGCCAAAGGTTGGCCTTTTAACGGATATAAGGGAATAGCTCCGTAGCATCCATGAAAGCGAATAATAAAAAATCCAATAATTTCAAAACGCCGCTTCTAATTTCAATCGGGCTGCATGTCATTCTATTCGTCGCTCTTATTTGGGGAGCAGACTTCACGATGTCAGAACCTAAGCCAACAGGGCAGATGGTTCAGGCGGTCGTGATCGACCCTCAGTTAGTTCGCAAGCAAGCCCAACAGATTCGTCAACAAAGAGAAGCTGCGGGTAAGAAAGAACAAGAACGGTTAGACAAGTTACGTCGCGAAAGCGAGCGACTTGAAAAGAATCGTAAAGCGGAAGAAGAAAACATCCGCAAGCTGAAAGAAAAACAAGCCAAAGAAGCGAAAGCGACGCGAGAAGCTGAAAAACGCCGAGTTGAAAAAGAGAAACAACGTAAAGTCGAAGAGGCTCGCTTAAAGACAGAACAAAAGAAAGCCGCGAAAGCAGAAGCTGATCGTAAGCTAAAAGAAGCCGCTGTGGTTAAGGCGGAGAAAGAACGCAAGGCCAAAGAAGCGGCTGTCGCCAAAGCTGAACAAGAACGCGTGGCAAAAGAAAAAGCCGCGAAAGAGGCAGCAGACAAAGCTCGCAAAGAAAAAGAAGCCGCTGAACGTGCTGAAAAGCAGCGTATAGCGAAAGAGAAAGAAGCGGCAGCAGCAGCGGAGAAAGCCCGTAAAGCAAAAGATGCTGCAGCAAGAGCCGAAAAAGAGCGCAAACAACAAGAGGCAGCATTGAACGATATCTTTGCTGGGCTCGAAACTGAGACGACTCAAAACTCTTCGGCTAAACAACAATTTATTAGTGATGAAGCACAGCGTTACGGCGCTATTTATACTCAACTGATTCAGCAGAATCTGTTGTTAGAAGACAGCTATAGAGGACGCTCTTGTCGAGTAAACCTAAAGCTTATTCCTACGGGCTCAAATGCGATATTGGGTAGCTTGAGTATCTTAGACGGTGATCGCCGTTTATGCGCAGCAACGAAACGTGCAGTGGCACAAGTACAATCTTATCCACTGCCGAAAGACCCGGATATTGTGAAATCCTTGAAAGACATTAAACTACTTGTATCACCAGAGTAAAAGGACGAACTTGTGTTAAAGAAACTATTACTGAGTTTTGTTTTTGTAATAGCGACAAGCAGCCAGTTTGCACATGCAGCGCTGGAGCTGGTTATTACAGACGGTATAAACTCTGCTAGACCTATCGCTATTGTACCTTTCCGTTGGGAAGGTGCAGGACCTTTGACACACGATGTATCAGCGGTTATTGCTTCTGACCTACAACGTAGTGGGAAATTTAGCCCAGTTGCAACGAGCAAAATGCCTCAAACGCCTTACAGCGAAACAGAGGTCGACTTTGATGCTTGGACCAACCTAGGTGTTGATTCACTGCTAACGGGTAGCATCACTAAAAATGCCGAAGGGCAGTATGTGGTGAACTACCAACTGATCGACATTGTTCGTGGTCAACTGACTAAAGGGCAAAGCCGTGCACTAAGCGATGAAGGCCAATTAGTACTTTCTAAAGATCATGTGCTGTTCAACAAGAAAGCGACAGTGCCTGGTAAACGCTTGAGAGAGTACGCACACCGAATCTCTGATTTAGTGTATGAAGAGCTAACGGGTGAGAAAGGGGCGTTTCTAACGCGTATTTCTTACGTGGTAGTGAACGACAAAGATAAATACCCATACCAACTTCGTGTTGCTGATTATGATGGTTTCAATGAGCGTTTAGTGCTTCGTTCTAAGCAGCCTCTTATGTCACCAGCATGGTCTCCAGATGGTAAGAAACTGGCTTATGTAAGTTTCCAAAATGGCCAAGCTGAAATATTCATTATGAATATTTACACCGGTGAACGTGAGAAGGTGACGTCATACCCTCGCCACAATGGCGCGCCAAGATTCTCTCCAGACGGTAAGACATTGGCATTGGTATTGTCGAAAACAGGCAGCCTTCAAGTGTACACACTTGACCTTGCTAGCCGTAAGCTGACTCAAATTACCCGCGGCCGTTCTAATAATACTGAACCGTTTTGGCACCCAGATGGCAAGTCTCTTATTTTTACATCGGATCGTGGTGGTAAACCTCAGATTTATAATGTAAATTTGTCCAATAATTCGACTTCTCGTATTACTTGGCAAGGTAGCCAAAACTTAGGTGGCCAGATCACTCCTGATGGTCGATTCCTTATCATGGTGAATCGCAGCAACTCAGGCTTTAACTTGGCTAAGCAAGATTTGGAAACCGGCGCAGTTCAGGTGCTAACAAAAACACTGTTAGATGAATCTCCAAGTATTGCACCGAATGGAGGCATGGTTATCTATAGCTCTATTTACAACAAAACAAACGTGCTATCGATGGTTTCTATCGATGGTCGTTTTAAAGCTAGATTACCGGCAACCAACGGACGCGTACGAGCGCCTGCATGGTCACCGTTCCTCTAGTTAAAGTGATACATTCTTTTAGCTATTGATAGTGTTAACTATTGTGGCAATTAACTATCTATAGCACTTAGTCGCTGTAGAAACTAAGTTTGATAACGTAAGGAAAAAAAGATGCAACTTAACAAAGTTCTTAAAGGCTTGATGATTGCACTACCAGTGATGGCAGTAACGGCATGTAGCTCAACTGATGAAGCAACATCTGCAACTTCAGGTACTGAAAGCAACCAAACAACTTCAGGTTCAGAAGGCAACGTAGACACGACTGTTGTGACGCCAATTGATGCTAACGCACAACTGTCTGAGCAAGAGCTTAAAGAGCAAGCGCTACGCGAAACTCAAACAATCTACTTTGCATTCGATAACTCTACTATCGCTAGCGACTACGAAGAAATTCTAGCAGCTCACGCAGCTTACCTAAGCAACAACGTTGACATGAACGTTACTATCGAAGGTCACGCTGATGAACGCGGTACTCCTGAGTACAACATCGCACTTGGCGAGCGTCGTGCACAAGCTGTAGCGAAATACCTACAAGCTCTAGGTGTTCAAGCAGACCAAATCTCTATCGTAAGCTACGGTGAAGAGAAGCCACTTCTTCTAGGTCAATCTGAAGATGTGTACGCTAAAAACCGTCGCGCAGTACTAGTTTACTAATTTTAGTAGGCTATATAATTGAGGAATTGCCTCATGTTCAGTAACACAAAGCGAGTCATTTTGCTTTCGTTACTGGCAAGTGCAGCGAACATCGCGTTCGCTGCACCAGCTCCAGTATCCGATCTCAATAGCACCGCAACCAATTCATCATCTTCCTCTCGATCAGCAGCCTCTAACGAATCAGATATCGAGCGTTTAGAGCGCCTGCTTCAAAATCGAAACCTCGTTCAGCTTCAAATGCAACAGCAAATCGACGACATGGCACTGGAGATCAGTGAACTTCGTGGTGAGCTGGAACGAAACAGTTACGATATGAAGCAAATGCTAGAGCGCCAACGTGAACTGTTCATTGAACTGGATCGTGTAAGAGGCGAGGTGAAAGCAGCAGGAACAGCAACGGTAGCAGTGGCAGCGAGCGAAGGCTCCAAAGATGCTTCTGGTACGTTCAGTACTGATGTCGATGAGCAAACCGCTTATCAAAATGCTGTAGATATGATTCTAAAGCAACGAGACTACACGGGTGCTATCGCTGCATTCCAAAAGTTTCAAAAAGACTTCCCAGATTCTACCTTCACACCTAACTCACATTACTGGTTAGGTCAGCTTTATTTCGCTAAGAAGCAAGATAAAGAAGCCGTGAAGAGCTTTGCCGCTGTTGTGTCGTACAAAGACTCAAACAAGCGAGCAGATGCACTGGTTAAGCTTGGTGACATAGCTGCACGCAACAATAACGCGACGCAAGCTAAGAAATATTACCAACAAGTCGTTACCGAGTACCCAAACAGTGCTTCGGCTAAAGTGGCCAAAACCCACTTATAAACAAAATAGAGGTGCTCAGGTACCTCTTTTTTATACCTGCTTACTTCCTTAATTTTTACTCAGCTGCTTTGTGACGCCAACGCATCACCTTGTTTATGCGTTTTAAGTCTTAGCTAGTCACCGCTTGCAACCAATCCTTTTTGATCCTCATCGCTGTCCTGTGTAGAATACTCTAATCCTCGGAAGAAGTTGCGTAGAGCAAGAGCAATGAGTCATATACTAGATAAAATCGATACAGTTTACCCGTTTCCGCCGAAGCCAGTTCCATTGAGCGACGCTCAGAAACAGGCCCACATCGCTAACATCAAAAAACTACTTCAAGAAAAAGATGCAGTTCTAATTGCACACTACTACACGGATCCTGAAATTCAGGCTCTGGCTGAAGAAACTGGTGGTTTCGTTGGCGATTCTTTAGAAATGGCTAAGTTCGGTAACCGTCATTCAGCAAGCACTTTGATCATCGCTGGTGTTCGTTTCATGGGTGAGTCTGCGAAGATTCTTACGCCTGAAAAACGCATTCTAATGCCAACGCTTGAAGCTGAATGTTCGCTTGATCTTGGTTGTCCCGCTGACAAATTTACAGAATTTTGTGATGCTCACCCTGACCACACCGTGGTTGTATACGCGAACACCTCTGCCGCTGTTAAAGCTCGTGCAGACTGGGTGGTTACGTCGAGCATCGCTTTAGAAATCGTTGAAAGCCTAGACGCTGAAGGCAAACCCATTATTTGGGGGCCAGACCGCCACCTCGGTTCTTACATTGCAAATCAAACCGGCGCTGACATGTTGCTTTGGCAAGGTGAGTGTATCGTTCATGATGAGTTCTCAGCGGATGCTTTGAAGAAAATGAAATCGGTCTACCCAGAAGCGGCTATTTTGGTTCACCCAGAATCACCAGCAAGCGTGGTTGAACTGGCTGATGCTGTAGGGTCAACCAGCCAGCTGATTAAGAAGGCAAAAGAGCTGCCTCATCCACAGATGATTGTCGCGACTGACAAAGGTATCTTCTTCAAGATGCAGCAATTGGTTCCTGAAAAAGAACTGATTGAAGCACCAACAGCGGGTGCTGGTGCAACTTGTCGTAGCTGCGCACACTGTCCTTGGATGGCAATGAACGGCCTTGAAGCGATTGAAAACGCACTTGAGCATGGTGGTAAGCAACACGAAATTTTCGTTTCTGACGAACTGCGTGTGAAGTCTCTTATCCCATTGAACCGCATGCTAGATTTTGCTGAACAGCTTAACCTACAGGTTAAAGGCAACGCTTAATTTCGTTGCCGTGATGATATAAGCAGTCCAGCTTAATCACTGTTTTGCTTTTCCCATCAAGAGAAAAACCAGCCGAGTGCTGGTTTTTTTGTGTCTGAGTATCGGCTATCGATATCAATGTTGATCTTATGTATCTTTTTCTGATGATATATCTTGTTGATATCGCGTATTTTTTCTAGCATGTAAGTAACAGAAAAGGATTTGAGGCTCGAATGATAATCTGGTTACAACTCAAACGCTGGATCAAAGCAAACATCTTTGTTTTGAATGGCAAAAACTTACTGTTCACTTTTCTTGGCTACATAGTTCTTTCGTGGTCGATGCTGTATTTGGCGGGTGAAACAGATTTAACCAGTTCGGTTACCGTATTCGCTTACTATTTGGTGGTGACGGCTTCTACAGTTGGTTATGGTGATTTATCACCGACCACGGTAGCAGGGCAGTGGATCGTTATTCTATTTGTGATTCCCGGCGGGTTGAGCCTTTTCGCCGCACTACTCGGTAAAGTGGCGACAGAAGGTGTTGAATATTGGCGAGCAGGCTTGCTAGGAAAAAGGAGAGTTAGAGTGGACAACCACATTTTGATGCTTGGGTGGAATGAGCAAAGAACCATTCATCTCATTCGCATGCTGCAGCATGAAGAAACGGGTAAGCGACCAATCGTATTATGTACTCGTTCAGATATTGAGAATCCGTTACCTGGTGAAATCAACTTCGTTAAAGTGAATAGCTACACTGATGGCAAAGAGATGGAGAAAACGGGCATTGAGTCAGCCAGTTGTATTCTGATTGATAACCCTGAAGATGACATTACTTTATCTGCGGCGCTCTACTGTGCGAACCGAAACCCTAAGGCGCACCTTTTGGTTTACTTTAAAGATGAAGCATTGAGCGACCTGCTACACAAGCATTGTCCTAATTCAGAATGTATTCCGGCTGTTGGTGCGGAGATGCTGGCTAAAGCTGCTGTTGACCCAGGTTCTAGTGCGCTTCACCAAGAGTTATTAAGCTCCACAAGAGGCATGACACAGTATTCAACGTATTTCCCTGAAAACGCCGAGCCTGTGACCGTTGCGCCTATTTTCTCTGTGTTTAAAGAGAAGTATCAAGCGACGCTGATCGCGATTGATACTGGCAGCGGTATTGAACTTAACCCAGAACTTGATCAAGTTGTCAGCAGTGGGACTAAGTTGTTTTACATTGCCGATGAGCGAATCGATCACTTCGATTGGAAAGGCTTTTAAGCTAACACCGTTCCTTCAGATCTAAAAAAGGCCTCATCGTGAGTAATGCCGATCAGTTAGAACTAAAGTGATCGGTTGAACGATCCTTCAGAGCTG